>NZ_AKJJ01000117.1:0-11036 GCF_000282395.1 Pseudomonas sp. GM55
AAAAAAAAAAAAAAAAAAAAGCCACATCGGAGGGGATGAGTGCGCTGCAAGCCAAAGTCGCCCTCATCCAGAAACACTTTCCGCCGACCGTCGCCAGTCTGTTTGCCATCCCGCGGATGGGCAGCGGCGACGTGCTGGAATGGTGGACCGAACTGGGTGGCCAACCCACGCCCTATGCCGACCTCAACGAGGACGCGCAACGACGTTTGCTGGAAACCTATGAAGTGCGTCAGACGTCCCTCGGACAGCTGGCGGATGAACTGCAAAAACGCGGTCAACCGACGGAAGCGGATGACCTGCGCAGCCTGCTCGGCACGCCTGAGCTGGACAAACTCTACAGCCTCAACGGTGAGCCATTGGTGGTGCGCTGGAACCAGCGCCCGCCCAAACCGATCGTGCCGCCGGTGGTGCCGGTGGTGCCGCCATCGCGTCGTGGCTGGTGGATCGCGGCGGCTTTGCTCGCGCTGCTGTTGCTGCTTCTGGCACTGTGGCTCTGGTGGTTCCTGCACCGTGAGCCGGTTGTCGTGGTTCCGCCTGTAGCGCCTGTTGCACCGGTGGTGACGCCGGTTGAAAAACCGGTTGAGCCTGTCCCCGAGCCAGTCGTGAAACCGGAACCGAAACCTGCTCCAGTACCGGAGCCCGCGCCAGAACCGGTACCGGAACCCAAGCCAGTCCCGCCACCAAAACCGGCACCGGCACCGGCACCGGAACCCAAGCCGACCCCGCCACCCAAACCGGTTCCACCACCAAAACCGGTAGTGGCGGCCCCGCCACCAGCCCCGACGCTGGACAACTTCGCCTGCCGTAAAAATGCGCCGAACGCGGAGGTCCCGCAATTCGTGGTGGTGCTCGACACCTCGGGTTCGATGGATTTGAACATCAAGTCAGTGAAAGCCGACGAGGACTGGTTCTTCGGTAGTGACCTCAACAAGCTCCTGGACCCGAACCGCACCATGCGGCTCACCGCCAAACCCAGCCGCATGGACGTCGCCAAGGACTCGCTGGCCGGCATGATCAACGGGCTGGACCCAAAGATCGACACACGCCTGATCACCTTCGCCGGCTGCGAAAGAACACCGGACCAGGGTGTGTTCAAGTTCGGCGACCGCCCACGCCTGATCAACGGGATTCGAGGTCTGGTTCCCGAC
This sequence comes from Pseudomonas sp. GM55, assembly GCF_000282395.1. Classification (NCBI taxonomy): domain Bacteria; kingdom Pseudomonadati; phylum Pseudomonadota; class Gammaproteobacteria; order Pseudomonadales; family Pseudomonadaceae; genus Pseudomonas; species Pseudomonas sp. GM55. The sequence continues at coordinate 1,149 of NZ_AKJJ01000117.1, forward strand.
GACGGCACACCGCTGGCCGACAGCCTGGCCCACGCGGCGAGCACGGTCGACGGGCGCAATAACGATGCAGTGATCGTGATGTTCGTCGACGGTGAAGACGGTTGCGGGCAGGACGTTTGCGCGGTATCCCGTCGAATCGCCAGGGAACAACCGCGCCTGCGGGTCAACGTGGTGAAAATCGGTGCTGGCGGCCCGTCACGCTGCATCGCTGAAAACACCGGAGGTCGGGTGTACAACAGCACCAATGCGGCTGAGTTGAGTAACCAGTTGAAACAGGCGAGCAAGGAAGTGTCCAGCAATGCCAAGTGCGACTAGCCAGGGATAGATCCTGAACCGAGGTAACCCCATCGAGTCGGCACGAAGGTTCCGTTTGCAGATTTTCGGCGGAAAATCTGCAAACCTGAACCATTGACCGGGGTATAGCTTGAGCTCTATCGATTCAACTCAGGTGCTCCACCGCCGGTAAATCCATCGCCCGAACCTCACCCAAAAGAAAATCGCTGAGGCGGCGCAAACGCTCACCTCCGGGGCGGGTTTTCGGCCAGACCAGGTAATAATTCTCACCGCTGGCGACCGCCGTCGGCCACGGCAAACTCAATCGCCCCTGCGCCACATCCTCTGCCACCATCAACAAATCACCCATGGACACACCGTAGCCTCGGGCGGCAGCGATCATGCCCAATTCCAGTGTGTCGAACACCTGGCCGCCCTTGAGCGAGACCTGATCGGTCAGGCCCATGCGCTCCAGCCAACTGCGCCAGTCACGACGATCGGGCGTTGGGTGCAGCAGTTCGGTGCTGGCCAGACGCGCGACATCCCACGGCTGATCGTTCAGAAGATTCGGCGCGCCCACGGGAATCAGCTCTTCCGGAAACAACAAAGTGGCCTCCCAGTCCGGAGGAAAATGCCCGTTGCCGAGGATCACGGCGCAATCGAACGGCTCCTGATTGAAGTCCACGGAATCGACGTCCATCCACGCGCTGGTCAATTGCACTTCGTTGCCCGGCTGCAGATGACGGAAGCGACTGAGGCGCGCCAGCAACCAACGCATGGTCAGGGTCGACGGGGCTTTCATGCGCAGGATGTCGTCTTCGGCGCGCAAGGTATTGCAGGCGCGCTCAAGCGCGGTGAAACCGTCACGAATGCCCGGCAGGATCAACCGCGCCGACTCAGTGAGTTGCAAGTTGCGCCCGCTGCGGTGAAACAACCGACAGGCAAAATGCTCTTCGAGCGTGCGGATGTGTCGACTGACGGCGCTCTGAGTGATCGACAGCTCTTCGGCGGCGCGGGTAAACGAGCTATGCCGCGCCGCCGCTTCAAATGCGCGCAAGGCATATAAGGGAGGAAGACGACGAGACATGAGGAAAGCTCCTATAGCGTAATCCGGCTACCGTACCAGAAACTCACCAGCATGAGTCTGACTCATGCTACCCATCCTTTTTATCCCTTTGTGCAATCCCCGCAGAGCGCCGAGAATCGACGCTTTCCTGTTTCCTTTGATAATCGAGCGTGATGACCATGCAGCATCCAGCACGTACTGAACTCCGGGCCATCCTGCGGCTGGCAGGGCCGCTGATTGCCTCGCAGTTGGCGCACATGCTGATGGTCCTCACCGACACCCTGATGATGGCGCGCCTGAGTCCCGAGGCACTGGCCGGTGGCGGGCTCGGCGCGGCGACCTATTCGTTCGTGTCGATTTTCTGCATCGGCGTGATCGCGGCAGTCGGCACACTGGTGGCGATCCGTCAGGGTGCCGGCGATATTATCGGGGCCACCCGGCTGACCCAAGCCGGGTTATGGCTGGCATGGCTGATGGCGCTGGTCGCCGGGTTGCTGCTGTGGAACCTCAAACCGGTGCTGCTGCTGTTCGGCCAGACCGAAAGCAACGTGCAGATGGCCGGGCAGTTTTTGATCTTCCTGCCGTTCGCCCTGCCCGGCTACCTGAGCTTCATGGCCCTGCGCGGCTTCACCAGCGCCATTGGCCGTGCTACGCCAGTGATGATCATCAGCCTGGGCGGAACCGTGGCCAACTTCCTGCTCAACTATGCACTGATCACCGGGATGTTCGGCCTGCCGAAACCGGGGCTGATGGGCATCGGGCTGGTCACGGCGATTGTCGCCAACCTCATGGCGCTTGCGCTGGCATGGCACATTCGTCGGCATCCGGCTTATGAGGCCTATCCGCTGCGTCAGGGCCTGTCGCGCCTGAACCGGCAGTACCTGAAGGAACTGTGGCGTCTGGGCCTGCCGATTGGCGGCACCTACGCGGTGGAAGTCGGGCTGTTTGCCTTCGCCGCGCTGTGCATGGGCACCATGGGCAGCACTCAGCTGGGTGCACACCAGATCGCCCTGCAAATCGTTTCGGTGGCGTTCATGGTCCCGGCGGGTATTTCCTATGCCATCACCATGCGCATCGGCCAGCACTACGGCGCCGGGCAACTGCTGGATGCGCGGCTGGCCGGGCGGGTTGGCATTGCCTTCGGGGCGGCGGCGATGCTGTGTTTCGCCATGGTTTTCTGGCTGCTGCCAAACCAGTTGGTCGGCCTGTTCCTCGACCACAACGACCCGGCGTTTCGCGATGTCATCAACCTCGCTGTGAGCCTGCTGGCGGTGGCGGCGTGGTTCGAGCTGTTCGACGGCACGCAAACCATTGCCATGGGCTGCATTCGCGGGCTCAAGGATGCCAAGACCACGTTCCTCGTCGGCCTGGGTTGCTATTGGTTGATTGGCGCTCCGGCCGCGTGGTGGATGGCGTTCCACTTGCATTGGGGGCCAACGGGCGTCTGGTGGGGCCTGGCGCTGGGCCTGGCATGTGCGGCGGTGAGCCTGACGCTGGGATTTGAATGGAAAATGAAGCGGATGATCAAGCGTGACACGACGTCAGAGCGGCGCTTCGAGGTCGCTCAGCCAGACTGAGATCCCCTGTAGGAGCGAGCTCGCTCGCGATGGTCGTCAACGATAACGCTGGTTGGCAGATGCCCCGCGGCGTTCTCAGGTTTATCGCGAGCAAGCTCGCTCCTACAGGGTTGCGTGGCAACCTCAGCTCACGATTTCCAGCGCCGCCTGCTGACTGGAGCCAAACGTCAAATAGTCCACCAGCTCGGCCAGCGGCAATGGCTTGCTGATCAGATATCCCTGCACCTGATCACAGGCAAACCCGCGCAGCAGCTTCAATTGCTCCGGTGTCTCCACACCTTCGGCGACCACCTCAAGGTTGAGGTTGTGCGCCAGATTGATCATCGCGTGCACCAGTTTGCGGTTTTCCTCACGCTGTTCCATGCCACCGACAAAGCTCTTGTCGATCTTCAGCAAGGTGATCGGCAGGCTGTTGAGGTGCACGAAGGAAGAAAACCCGGTACCGAAGTCGTCGAGGGAGAAGCGCACACCGAGGCGCCCGAGGGCGTCCATGGTCTGCTTGACCAGATCGCTGCGGCGCATCACGGCGGTTTCGGTCAGCTCGAACTCCAGCCACTGCGCCTCGACGCCGCGCTCGGCAATCAGGCGACTCAGGGTCGACAACAACTGGCTGTCCTGGAACTGTCGGAACGACAGGTTGATCGCCATGTGCAACGGCGGCAAACCCAGCTCCAGCAGCGCCTGCATATCGCGCAAGGCCCGGGAAATCACCCAGTAGCCAAGTGGCACGATCAGACCGCTTTGCTCAGCCAGCGGCACGAACTCGCTCGGCGGCAACAAACCGCGTTCGGCATGGCGCCAGCGCACCAGGGCTTCGAGGCCGACGATTTGCCCGTCCTCAAGGTTCAGGCGTGGCTGGTAATGCAATTCCAGCTCATCGCGGCGCAGCGCCCGGCGCAGCTCGGTTTCGAGGTCGGCGATGCTGCGGGCATTGCGGTTGATGCGTTCGTTGAAAATGTGAAAGGTGCAGCCCTGGGTGCTTTTGGCCTGCTGCATGGCGATGTGTGCATGCCACATCAGCGGGTCCGCACCGGCCTGGGCACGGGCGTGGGCAATGCCCAGGCTGGAACCGATCAGCAGGCTTTCGCCATCGATCCAGTAAGGCTCGGCCAGCACTTCGCTGATGCGCTCGGCCATCCACTCGGCACGCTGGGGAGCGCGACGGGTGTCGATCAGTAGAGCGAATTCATCGCTGCCCAGGCGTGCCAGTTGATCGCCGGCCTCGAGCTGGCTCTTGAGCCGCGACACCACTTGCAGGATCAGGCGGTCACCGGCCTGATGGCCGAGGGCGTCATTGGCGTAACGAAAATTGTCGAGATCGAGATGACCGAGGGCCAGGCCACGACCGTCGCTTTCGGCCAGCCGCGCTGTCAGCAGCGTCTGGAAGCCCTGGCGGTTGGCGATGCCGGTCAGCGGATCTTGCTCGGCCAGGCGTTGCAGGGTGTTTTCCAGGACGCCACGTTCGCGCACATGGCGCAGGCAGCGGCGCAACATGCCGGGATCGAGATGATCGCGCACCAGCCAGTCACTCACACCGTCGGGCGGGATCAGCGGCTCATGGTCGAGCAGCAACACCGTCGGCAGGCTGCAACGGCCCGGCGCCGGTTGAAGTTGCGGGATGGTCAATAACACCGCGCTGCGGTTGTCATCGAACAGGCTGCTGACCGACTCCCAACTCGGCGCGCTGATGAGCACGGCCGAGCTCCCCATAGGAGCCAGACACTCGCGCAACAACGCTGCCCACGCTGGCTCTTCGGCCAGTAGCAGCAAACGCAAGGGTTCGACAGGCGTAGACAAGCTAGCTCCCTAGACTCTGCAAAGATGTAGGCGACGGGCATTATGCCGTTCCGATAACCAATGACAACGACATGAGTTATCCAAACGAGCCCTTTGTATCTGGAATTACGAACATTAGCCGCAAATTCGTTGCGCATCCTGCGTGAAAGTAACAAAACCGGCAATTACAGATAGCGTGGTACGTCACAAGTCGGACAGAGCAGCACAATTCGCTGAGCCTGTTAAAATGCCGGCCCATTTTGTGACTGACTCCTGAATTTACCTATGTCCCGACTCAATCCCCGGCAGCAAGAAGCCGTGAGCTACGTCGGCGGCCCTCTTTTGGTGCTCGCCGGCGCTGGCTCCGGCAAGACCAGCGTGATCACGCGCAAAATCGCGCACCTGATCCAGAACTGCGGCATCCGCGCCCAGTACATCGTCGCCATGACCTTTACCAACAAGGCCGCCCGCGAGATGAAGGAACGGGTCGGCACCCTGTTGCGTGCCGGTGAAGGTCGCGGGCTGACAGTCTGCACGTTCCACAACCTGGGCCTGAACATCATCCGCAAGGAGCACGTGCGGCTGGGCTACAAACCGGGCTTCTCGATCTTCGACGAGACCGACGTCAAGGCCCTGATGACCGACATCATGCAGAAGGAATACTCGGGCGACGACGGCGTCGACGAGATCAAGAACATGATCGGTGCCTGGAAAAACGACCTGATCCTGCCGGCCCAGGCCCTGGAAAACGCGCGCAACCCCAAGGAACAGACCGCTGCCATCGTCTACACCCACTATCAACGCACGCTCAAGGCGTTCAATGCGGTGGACTTCGACGACCTGATCCTGCTGCCGGTTAAGCTGTTCGAAGAGCACGCCGACATCCTGGAAAAGTGGCAGAACAAGGTGCGCTACCTGCTGGTCGACGAATACCAGGACACCAACGCCAGCCAGTACCTGCTGGTGAAAATGCTCATCGGCAAACGCAACCAGTTCACTGTGGTAGGCGACGACGACCAGTCGATCTACGCCTGGCGCGGCGCGCGGCCGGAAAACCTGATGCTGCTCAAGGACGACTACCCGTCCCTGAAAGTGGTGATGCTGGAGCAGAACTACCGCTCCACCAGCCGCATCCTGCGTTGCGCCAACGTGCTGATCTCGAACAACCCGCACGAATTCGAAAAGCAGCTGTGGAGTGAAATGGGCCACGGCGACGAGATCCGCGTAATTCGCTGCCGCAACGAAGACGCCGAAGCCGAGCGCGTGGCCATGGAAATTCTCAGCCTGCACTTGCGCACCGACCGGCCATACAGCGATTTCGCGATCCTCTATCGCGGCAACTATCAGGCCAAGCTGATCGAACTGAAGTTGCAGCATCACCAGGTGCCGTATCGCTTGTCCGGCGGCAACAGCTTTTTCGGACGTCAGGAAGTGAAGGACCTGATGGCCTACTTCCGCCTGATCGTGAACCCGGACGACGACAACGCCTTCCTGCGGGTGATCAACGTGCCGCGCCGGGAGATCGGTTCGACCACGCTGGAGAAGCTGGGCAACTACGCCACCGAGCGCAAGGTCTCGATGTACGCCGCCACCGACGAGATAGGCCTGGGCGAGCATCTGGACTCACGCTTCACCGATCGCCTGTCGCGCTTCAAGCGCTTCATGGACAGGGTGCGCGAGCAGTGCGCCGGCGAAGACCCGATCTCGGCCCTGCGCAGCATGGTCATGGACATCGACTACGAGAACTGGCTGCGCACCAACAGCTCCAGCGACAAGGCCGCCGACTACCGCATGGGTAACGTCTGGTTCCTGATCGAGGCGCTGAAGAACACCCTGGAAAAAGACGAAGACGGCGAAATGACCGTCGAGGACGCCATCGGCAAACTCGTCCTGCGCGACATGCTGGAGCGTCAGCAGGAAGAGGAGGACGGCGCCGAAGGCGTGCAGATGATGACCCTGCATGCGTCGAAGGGCCTGGAATTCCCCTACGTGTTCATCATGGGCATGGAAGAGGAAATCCTCCCGCACCGCTCCAGCATCGAAGCCGACACCATCGAAGAGGAACGTCGCCTGGCCTACGTGGGCATTACCCGCGCGCGCCAGACACTGGCCTTCACCTTCGCCGCCAAGCGCAAGCAGTACGGCGAGATCATCGATTGCGCACCAAGCCGCTTCCTCGATGAGTTGCCGCCGGACGATCTGGCCTGGGAAGGTAACGACGACACACCAACCGAAGTCAAAGCCGTGCGCGGCAACAACGCATTGGCGGATATACGCGCGATGTTAAAGCGCTAGAATTGACCACTTTTTAATCGAACACTTTTTGACAAGCTAGGCGCATACCGTGCCAGTAGAGGAAAGCTTCATGGAAGCACTGCACCAGAAAATTCGCGAACAAGGCATCGTGCTTTCCGATCAGGTCCTGAAGGTCGACGCCTTTCTGAACCACCAGATCGACCCGGCCCTGATGAAGCTGATCGGCGACGAATTCGCCACGCTGTTCAAGGATTCGGGCATCACCAAGATCGTCACCATCGAAGCCTCGGGCATCGCCCCGGCGATCATGACCGGCCTGAACCTCGGCGTGCCGGTGATTTTCGCCCGCAAGCACCAGTCCCTGACCCTGACCGAAAACCTGCTGTCGGCGACCGTGTACTCGTTCACCAAGCAGACTGAAAGCACCGTGGCCATCTCCCCGCGCCACCTGACCAGCAGTGACCGCGTGCTGATCATCGATGACTTCCTGGCCAACGGTAAGGCGTCCCAGGCACTGATTTCGATCATCAAACAGGCCGGCGCCACCGTGGCGGGCCTGGGCATCGTGATCGAGAAGTCGTTCCAGGGTGGTCGTGCGGAGCTGGACTCGCAGGGTTATCGGGTTGAGTCGCTGGCTCGCGTGAAGTCGCTGGCCGGTGGCGTCGTGACGTTCATCGAATAACCCCCCGCGATCTGCCGCGTTGTCTACGTGACTCGACAACGCCGCAAATCCCTGTAGGAGCTGGCTTGCCAGCGAATAGGCCATAACATCCAACATCCATGTTGTTTGTCACACTGCCTTCGCTGGCAAGCCAGCTCCTACAAGGGATCGGTGGCCTTGAGGGCGGTCAGCAGCAACCGCTGAAACAGGTCTTCTTTCAGGCCTTCCGGATCGGTCAGTTGCATACGCTCCAGATGCTCTGGAAACTCCGAAGCCTGCGGCGCATCCAGTGCTGCCTTGCCCAACTCCAGTACCTCACTCAGCTTGAACTTGCTCTTGAGCCAGTTCAGCGCCCGCAACACATCCCGCTCGACCTCGGTGAAGTCACAACCCAGCGGATACTCCGGAAACAGCTGCGGATGCCGCGCCTGAATCTCCTGCAAGCGCTGCGGACTGTTGTCGGCAAAGCGCGGATCGAGACGGAAGTCCTTGGGCAATTTGCCGACTTTCTGCGCCTGCTCAATCAATCCCGGCTGAAAACGCGAGTCGCTGATGTTGAGCAAGGCCTCGATCACTGCCGCATCGGTTTTGCCGCGAAGATCGGCGATGCCGTATTCGGTGACCACGATGTCGCGCAAATGCCGGGGAATGGTGCAGTGACCATACTCCCAGACGATGTTCGAACTGACGTCGCCACCAGACTCGCGCCAGCTGCGCAGCAGCAACACCGAGCGCGCGCCTTGCAGTGCATGGCCCTGAACCACGAAGTTGTATTGCCCGCCTACGCCGCTGAGCACACGTCCATCTTCGAGCTGATCCGCCACCGCGGCACCGAGCAAGGTCACGGTGAACGCGGTGTTGATGAACCGCGCATCCAGGCGCTGCAAGCGTTTGAGTTCTTCCTGGCCGTAGAGCTCGTTGATGTAGCTGATGCGGGTCATGTTGAATTCGAACCGCTTGTTTTGTGGCAATTTGCGCAAGCGTTCGTAGTAGGTGCGCGGGCCGAGAAAGAAACCGCCATGCACAGAAATGCCATCGGTTTGCGCAGCCTCATCCAGGGTGCCGGCATTCGCCTGCAGTTGGGTCGCCACGTCCGGGTAAACCTTGCGCCGCACGATCCCGGCATCCGCCAATACCAGTAAGCCGTTGACGAACATTTCACTGCAGCCATACAAGCCTTTGGCGAACGGTTCGATGCCGCCTTCGCGCTCGATCAGTTGCGCCCACTGGCTGAGGTTCACCTCGGCCAGCAACGCCCTGTAAGCGTCGTTGTCGGCTTGTCGCGCCAGCAGTGCCGCCGTCAGCGCATCGCCCATGGAACCGATGCCGATCTGCAAGGTGCCGCCATCGCGCACCAGGGTGCTGGCGTGCAAGCCGATGAAATGGTCCTGAAACCCCACCGGCATGTTCGGCGTGGAAAACAGCGTGGTGTTGTCCTTCTGGTCGATCAGCAGGTCAAAGGTGTCGATACCGAGTTCCGCATCGCCGGGCATGTAAGGCAGATCGTTGTGCACCTGGCCGACCATCAGAATGGTTTCTCCGGCGGCGCGGCGCTTGGCGATCATCGGCAACAGATCAAGGGTGATGTCCGGGTTGCAGCTCAGGCTCAAGCGATCGGGATGTTCGGCATGGCTGGCCACCAGTTGCGCCACCAGGTTCAACCCGGCGGCGTTGATGTCCCGGGCCGCATGGCTGTAGTTGCTGCTGACGTAATCCTGTTGCGCCGTGGCACTGTTGAGCAGACTGCCGGGCTGCATGAAGAACTGCTGGATGTGAATGTTGCCCGGCATCTGGTCGCGACGCAGATCGGCGAGAAATTCCAGCTCTGGATAATTGCCGAAAACCCGTTCGATAAAGGGTTCGAGGAAGCGCTTTTGCAAGCCATCGCCCAATGGCGGGCGCCCCAGACACAACGCGGTGTAAATCGTCAGCCGTCGCTCGGGCAACTGTGCGATTCGTTGATACAGCGCGTTGACGAAGTGGTTGGGTTTGCCCAGGCCCAGGGGCAGGCCCATGTGGATATGCGTCGGCAACCGTGCCAAGACGTCATCGACTGCCTGTTCGATAGAGCACAGCTGAACCATCGGATCCTCCCTCACTTTCCATGACTTGGGCCTGGACCGAGCTTGCCGGGTCTTTGCTGTAATGAACAGCCTGTTAAAGCCAATCCGCCGCCGCTGGCCCCCTGTAGGAGCGAGCTCGCTCGCGATGGTCGTCAACGATAACGCTGGAAACCTGGCACCCCGCGGTGCTCTCAGGTTCTTCGCGAGCAAGCTCGC
>NZ_AKJJ01000118.1:0-9441 GCF_000282395.1 Pseudomonas sp. GM55
CGAGCTCGCTCGCGATGGTCGTGAACGAAAACGCGTAAAACCAGATGCCCATCGGCGCTCTCAGGTTTATCGCGAGCAAGCTCGCTCCTACAGTTCCTTTATGCAGCTTCCTGGAAATCCATTTCCGGCGGCTGGCGACGGAAGCCGCCGGTCAGCACCGCCAGGTACACCACGCCAATCGCCAGCCAGCTCAGGCCCAGATACACCGCCAAATGATCGAGGCTGACCATCAGCCACAAATCCGCTGCCAGGCCGATGAACGGGAACAGCAGGAACAGTACGAACTCGCGCAGGCCTTTTTTCTCGCCACCGATCCAGTAATGGAAGATCACCGACAGGTTCACCAGGCTGAATGCCAGGAACGCGCCGAAGTTGATGAACGAGGTCGAGGTGGTCACGTCCAGTTTCAGCGCCAGCAAGGCCACGACCGCGCACAGCAGGATGCTGTTGATCGGCGTGCCGAAACGTTCGTGCAAGGTGCCGAAGAACGATTTCGGCAGCACACCGTCACGACCCATGGCGTACAGCAGGCGTGAACCGCTGGCCTGGGCCGACAGGCCTGAAGCGAACTGGCCGACGATCAGGCCGATCAGGAAGATCGAGACGAACAGGTCGCCACCGACGTTGCGGGCAATTTCATAGGCCGCCGAGTCAACGTTGTCGAACTGGAAGGACGGATGAGCGATCTGCACGAAGTACGACACGCCGACGAAAATCAGGCCGCCGATCAGGGTGATCAACATGATTGCCCGGGGAATGCTGCGGCGTGGGTCGCGGGTTTCTTCGGTCAAGGTGCTGACCGCGTCGAAACCGAGGAACGAATAACAGGCAATGGCCGCGCCGCTCATGATCAAGGGCATCTGCATGTTGCCGTTGAAGAACGGTTTGATCGACCACAACGGCGTGCTGGCGTCACCGCCAACGTAATGCACGCACAGCGCGACAAAAGCGATCAGCACCAGGAACTGCACCAGCATCAGCAAGGCGTTGATGCCGTTGGCCAGTTTCAGGCCGATGATGTTGATTGCACTGGTGATGCCGATGAACGCCAGCACCCAGATCCATTGCGGCACCGCCGGGAAGGCGGAGTTGAGGTAGGCCGCGCCGATCAGCCAGATCGCCATGGGCAAAAACAGGTAGTCGAGCAGCACCGCCCAACCGGCGATGAAGCCGAGCTTGGGGCTGATGGCCTTGCGCACATAACTGTAGGCCGAGCCGGCCACCGGGAACGCCGAGGCCATGCGACCGTAACTCATGGCGGTGAAGAACATGGCCACCAACGCCGCAAGATACGCGGCCGGCACCATGCCGGCGGTGGATTGGGCGAGGATGCCAAAGGTGCCGAGCACAATGATCGGCGTCATGTAGGCGATGCCAAACAGCACCACCGAGCCTAATGACAGGGTGCGTTGCAAACGAGCCATGAGCGACTACTCCGGATTTTATTGGATTTATGGCAGAGCCGAGTTCGGCGCAGGATTTTCGGGTGTTGTGTTGTTGTTCTTCGGTGAATGATCAAGCAGGTGTGTTGCCTGTCAGGACCTCATCGCTGGCAAGCCAGCTCCTACATTGGTCTTGTGAACGCCTGAGATCCCCTGTAGGAGCTGGCTCGCCAGCGAAGGCATCAGCCCGGTCGACAAGAAATCAGGATCAACACTGAGGAATCAGCAGCTCCCGCAACCCACCCGCATGCTCAACCATCTCCCCCGGCAACTTCAGCCGCTGATCATCCAGATACCGATAATCCTGGCGCGCCGCCGTCAACTGCTTCAGGTCCAGCTCGACCGCGAACTGCCCTTCCTCGCGTCCGGCTTCAAACAACAAGGTGCCCAACGGATCGACCAGCGCACTGCCGCCGGCAAACAACAAACCACCATCACCCTCTTCCACCCGGTTGACCATCAGCGCAAACGCCTGGTTTTCCTGGGCGCGGGCCATGATTGCGGTGCGGTGGGTCGGGCCGTAGGGGTCCATGTTGCCGTTGGTGACGATCAGCAACTCGGCGCCCAACTGCGCCAAGGCACGGGCGCTTTCGGGGAACTCGATGTCGTAGCAAATCAGCAAGCCCACGCGCACGCCGTTCCACAAACACGTGGCGTAGCGGTCGCCCGCCTCGTAGACACCGCGATCCGACGCCCACAGGTGGGTCTTGCGGTATTTCAGGGCGATGCCTTCGGGGGTGATCAGCAGCGTAGTGTTGTAGAAGCGGCCGTTGTCGTTTTCGGCCATGCCGATGGCCACGGCGATATTGTGCTGGCGAACGGCGGCGATCACCGCACTGACGGAGGGTCCGTCCAGCGGCTCGGCCACCTCGGCCACGGACTCGGCCGAAGGGAAGCCCATCAAGTGGCCTTCAGGGAACAGGATCAGCTGCGTGTCGGCCGCGCATGCAGCAATGGCCGCCAGGGTGCGTTCGAGGTTGTAAGCCGTGTCGTTGTCACGGCCGGCCAATTGGGCGAGTTCGACCTTCATGGGTATTCCTTGTTATGGACCGGGCGGCAGAAAGATTGCCCGGTCGGTGTCTGTGCGCCAGTATGCGCAGCAAGCAACCGGGCGGGGAATCACGCCGCTGGGGTAACACGATAGGGGTAGATGCATGACACTCTCGTTGGACGACATCGCCTGGCACCGTTCGGTGGGGCAACTGATCGACGCCCTGGACAAGCCCAATTTCTGGACCCAGCTGGTACGCCTGCTGGATCAATACGTAACGTTCGACAGCTGGGTGGCCCTGCTTTTCAGTGCCGACCAGCATCCTCAGGTGTTCGCCGAGTGCCCGGGCGAAGACGGCAGTCCCGACCAGTTGTTCCAGGATTACCTGCGCGGCCTGTACCTGCTCGACCCGTTCTACATCGCCTGCCGCGAGCAATCGCGCACCGGGCTGTATCGTCTGTCGGAAGTGGCCCCGGAACATTTCGAGCTGACCGAGTATTACCAGCGCTACTTTCGTCTGAATGTGGTGGCCGACGAAATCCAGTTCAATTGCCAGCTCGAAGGCGACCGCACGCTGTGCCTGTCACTGGGCAGCACGCAGCGCTTCAGCAGTCAGCAGATCGCCTTGCTGTCGCTGATCCAGCCGTGGGTGCTCGGGCTGTTGCGCCAACGTCTGCCCTATGAAATCAACGAAGTCGTGGCCCTGGCCCCCGCGTCACCGCAAGGCGATTGGCGGGTGCAACTCGAAGCATCGGTGCAGCAGCTCAAAGGCGCACAGTTGACGGCCCGGGAGCTGGATGTCGGGCGTTTGATGCTCAGCGGTTGCTCCAGTAAAGAAATCGCCCGTAAGCTGGAAATCTCCGTCGAAACCGTGAAAGTCCATAAGAAACACATGTACAGCAAGCTGGGGATCAAATCCCAGTCCGAACTGTTTTCGATTTTTCTCCAGGCACAAAATGCTTGATTGGCCTGTGGAATGCTCTGCTTTTCTGTGGGAGCGGGCTTGCCCGCTCCCACAGGATTTGTGTGTCCCCGCTCCTGGTGCACGAAAATTTTTGAGTCCGAACCCAAGGAAACCGTATGAGCCTGTCACTCCTGAGCCGCTACGCCTTCTTTGTCGTCTGCGTGATGTTCACCTTCGCCAGCCTGCCGTTTCTTGAATACGACTGGCTCTGGCCGATTACCGCTGTCACCGCCGTCCTCAGCCTGATCGGCCTGTTTGATCTTCTGCAAAGCCCGCATGCCGTGCGGCGTAATTACCCGATCCTCGGCAATATCCGTTATCTGGTCGAAGGCATCCGCCCGGAAATCCGCCAGTACCTGCTTGAATCCGACAGCGACGCCCTGCCCTTCTCCCGGGCCCAGCGCTCGCTGGTCTATTCCCGGGCCAAGAACGAAACCGCCGACAAACCGTTCGGTACACTGATCGACGTGTATCAGTCGGGCTTCGAATTCATCGGCCATTCCATGCGCCCGGCGCCGTTGAGCGACCCGAGCAGTTTCCGGGTCACCGTCGGCGGTCCGCAGTGCACCCAGCCTTATTCGGCGTCGGTGTTCAACATCTCGGCCATGAGCTTCGGCTCCCTCAGCGCCAATGCGATCCGCGCGTTGAACCAGGGTGCCAAGCTCGGCAACTTCGCCCATGACACCGGCGAAGGCAGCATCAGCCCCTATCACCGCGAGCACGGCGGCGACCTGACTTGGGAACTGGGCAGCGGTTACTTTGGCTGCCGCACCAGCGACGGACACTTCGACCCGGAACGCTTCGCGGCGCAAGCCCGGACGCCACAGGTGCGGATGATCGAAATCAAGATGAGTCAGGGCGCCAAACCCGGCCATGGCGGCATCCTGCCCAAGCACAAGGTCACCCGGGAAATCGCCGAGACCCGCGGCATCCTGATGGGCGAGGACTGCGTATCACCCTCGCGCCACACGGCGTTTTCCACGCCGATCGAAATGATGCATTTCATCGCGCAACTGCGTGAACTGTCCGGCGGCAAACCGGTGGGTTTCAAGTTCTGTCTCGGCCATCCGTGGGAGTTCATGGGCATCGCCAAGGCCATGCTGGAGACGGGCATCCTCCCGGACTTCATCGTCGTCGATGGCAAGGAAGGCGGCACTGGCGCGGCGCCGGTGGAGTTCACCGACCACATCGGCGTGCCGATGCGCGAGGGCCTGCTGTTCGTGCACAACACCCTGGTGGGCCTTAACCTGCGGGACAAGATCAAACTCGGCGCCAGCGGCAAGATCGTCAGCGCCTTCGACATCGCCAGTGTGTTGGCCATCGGCGCCGATTGGGCCAACTCGGCCCGGGGCTTCATGTTCGCCATCGGCTGCATCCAGTCGCAGAGCTGCCACACCAACAAATGCCCGACCGGCGTCGCCACTCAGGACACCCTGCGCCAGCGTGCGCTGGTGGTGCCGGACAAGGCGCAGCGCGTCTTCAACTTTCACCGCAACACCCTCAAGGCCCTGGCGGAAATGCTTGCCGCCGCCGGCCTCGAACATCCGTCGCAACTGTCGGCCAAGCACCTGGTGCGGCGTATGTCGGCGACCGAGATCAAGCTGTTCTCGCAGTTGCACGTGTTCCTCAAACCCGGCGAGTTGCTGACTGGTGAAGTGAGTGGCGAGTTTTACTCGCGGATGTGGCAGATGGCCCGGGCCGACAGTTTCGAGCCCCATGAAATAGCGGCAGCATGACCTCGCCGCCCCGGTCAGAATCGCGCATCACCAGCGCAGCGTTTTGGTCGGGGCCGGTTCCTTCATCACGATAAAACCGTAATCACCGATCAGGTAAATCCGGTAGAACTGGCTTTCGACCAACGCCGGATAGCCCTGATAGCCGACCCGCGTCGCATTACGCCGCTCCTGCTCCGCCACCACGTTGGTGATGCCTGCTTTCGGCAGATTCTCGGCCAGCATGTAAAAGTCGGTATTGAGCAGGTAATGCAGCACCGGCAGCTGCTTGAACGAGCCAGCCGCCGCCGTTAACCAGTAGTCGGAGTAAGTCACCGACAGGTAAATACGTTTTGCCTCACGCAGCGCCTGACGACTGGCGATGTCGTATTCAAGGCTGGTCAACGCCATGGACGCGAAGGTTTTCTGCATCGTCAGCACCCGGCCATAGGCGAACGACAGCGACAACATCGCCAGCAGCGGAATGATCAACAACAGTGGCAGTCGCTCATGGATCGACGCCAGTGCCAGATGACTCAAATAGAGCAGCAACACCAACAGCACGGCGAAGCCCATCAAGGTACGGGCGCCTTCGTTGAAGTCGCGGAAAAACAACGTGACACCGGACACCAGCAGTGTCACCACCGGCAATGTCAGCAAACACACCAGGCCGATCAACAGTTTCTTCAGGCCGCCGTCCTGGCGCGCCGCTACGTTCAGTCCCAAGCGCACCGCCCCGGCTAGCGCAAACAATAACAACCCGCCGAACAGCCAAAGCCATCCGCCGTGGAACAGCAGCACGACTTTTTCCAGGACCCGGGCAATGTTGATCTGGATCTGCATCAAAGGATGGGCCGTCCAATTGAGCAGCGATGTCCGATTGGAGCCCATGAACGGATAAGCACTGACGCTGTAGATCAACCCGCCGAGGATGAGCTGGGCGGCTTTCCAGCCCAGCAGGTCGCGCCAGGGCATCGGGGTCGTTTTATCATTGGCGGCCCTGAGCAACTCCAGGCAACACAGGCCCAGGAACACATTCAGGCTGACTTGATACAGCCCCAGCGCCAAGGCAATCAGGAACGACGGCACCAGCCATTGCACGCCGCGCCAAGGGTGGCGAAAGGTGATCGCGTAGATCACCGCCACCAGGCTCAGGGTCGTGGCGGGGCCGTCGTATTGATAAGACAGGTTTTGCAGGAAAAACGGGTTGTACCAGAGCGGCAACAGCACCAGGCAGCAAGCAACGCTGGGTTGGCGGAAGTAATGGAACGTCAGGCTGGTCAGCGCCGACGCCATGGCCAGCGTGGCGATCAGCAAGGGCAAGGGAAAGATGTTCGGCGCAGCATGGCTGAAGGTCAGTGCGTTGTAGAACAGCTGGGTGAACAGTCGCCCCTGCCCGGACCAGGCCATGCCCGCCGACAGCGAGCGCCAGTTGTCATCGATGTAGGGAAAATCCGCGAGGATCAACGGCAGGACATACAAGAAGGTCGCGAACAGAAAAAACCGCCAGACCTGATGCCGGCTGAGCTCGCGAACGAAGAAGTCACTGAGCCGGCCCATGCTAGCGCTCGCCCCGGGCTTTACCGCCGACGATGTCCTTGATCACGTAGCGCGGCCGGTGCTTGGCCTCGATATAGATGCGACCGATGTACTCGCCGAGGATACCGATGCCGATCAGTTGCACGCCGCCGAGAAACAGGATGGCGGTCATCAGCGACGGATAGCCGGGGACGCTGTTGCCGAAGAAAATCTTGTCCAGCACCATGTACACCGCGTACAGCACCGCGAAAATCGAAATGCCGCCACCGACGTAAGTCCACAAACGCAGCGGCACGGTGCTGAACGAGGTCACGCCTTCCAGAGCCAGGTTCCACAGCTTCCAGCCATTGAATTTGCTGTTCCCCGCCACCCGCCCGGCCCGCTCGAACTCCACCACCACGGTGTTGAACCCGGCCCACGACAACACGCCTTTCATGAACAACTGATGCTCGGGCAGGGAACGGATCACGTCGACCACCTTGCGATCCATCAGCCGGAAGTCCCCGACGTTTTCCTCGATGCGGGTGTAGGCGATGCGATTGAGCACGTGGTAGAAAATCGACGCGCTGTGACGCCTGAGGTAGCCGTCGACGTCCCGGTTGCGGCGCTTGGCGAGTACCACATCGGCGCCCTTTTGCCATTGCTCGACCAGTAGCGGGATGACGCTGATCGGGTCCTGCAGATCGACATCCATGGGAATCACGGCATCGCCGCTGGCGTGCTCCAGACCGGCAAACAGTGCCGGTTCCTTACCGAAGTTACGCGAGAAATTGATCAGCATGACCTGATCATCCGCCTGGGCCAGTGCCGTCGCCTGTTCGGCCGTGCGATCGGAACTGCCGTCGTTGATGAACACGATTTCAACCTCGGCGTCCCGCAGCACCAGCTCACGGCGCACGGCCTGGTAAAACAGGTTGATTGACTGCTCTTCATTGAACACAGGGACAATGAGCGAGATTTTCATTGATCACGCTCGCGAAACACCACGTATTTGGAATACAGGAAACCGAACACCAGGCTCAACGCCGAAAACAGGACCACGGTGAGCAATCCGTGCATTTGCCAGACATCGCCCAGATGGCCGATCCCCAGGCTCAATGCCCCCATGCCTAGAAGAAACAACAGATACCCCGCGACCGTGGCACTGGCGGCGAACGTAAATTGCGCATTCATGTAGAAGGAAAACGACGCTGCCACGCAGAAGGCTGTCAGGTTGCTGATCGCCTGGCTGAGGCCGGCCGCCACGCTCAACAGGAAAAAGATCTGCCAGTGAATCAGGGTGTTGGCGACCCCGATCACCGTGTAACTGGACAGCCCTTTCCACAACAGTCTCATCTGAGGTTCCCGCTTTAAGAACGTTGCACCCATTATTATTTGAGCCTGTCTACTGTCAGAAATCGCATATTTACGGAGCTTTCAGACCAGCGGTTGGGCCTTGGGGCGACACCCGAGACATCCGGTAATATCCCGGTTTTGCAATTGCCCGCGAATCAGTCCACCCTGCGCGCCGCCGGTTGGGCGCACGGCCTTTTGCGCCCGCGGCCAATCCCATTTTTCACTCGCTGTTACGAGCCTGCCGTCATGACGTTAGCACGCGATCACCGGATCGACTTTTTTCGTGGTCTGGCACTGATTTTCATCTTTTGGGATCACGTGCCCCACAACCCTTTGGGGCAAATCACCCTGCGTAACTTCGGTTTCAGCGATGCCGCCGAGGTTTTCGTGTTTCTGGCAGGTTTCGCGGCCGTGCTGGCGTACGGCAAAGTCCTGGTGCGAGACGGCTTCCTGATCGCCTGCGTGAAAATCCTGCGCCGCGCGTGGGTGCTCTACGTGGTGCATATCTTCCTGCTGGCGATGCTGATGGGCATTGTGTTTTTCGCCAACAGCCACGTGGAAACACGGGATCTGGTGGAGGAAATGGGCATGCATCATTTCATCAGCGACCCTCAGCAAGCCCTGATCGATGAACTGCTGTTGCGCTTCAAGCCGAACCTGATGGACCCGTTGCCGCTGTACATCGTGCTGTTGGCCGGCTTGCCGCTGGCGCTGCCGATGCTGGTGCGCAAGGCCTGGGTGGTGGTCGCGATGTCCCTGGCGCTGTACTCGATGGTGCCTCTGGCTGGCTGGAACCTGGCGGCCATCAAGGACGGCGTGTGGTATTTCAACCCTGTCGCCTGGCAGTTGCTGTTCGTGCTCGGCGGTGCCGCGGCGATTCACGGCCAGCGCCCGCGCTTGCCCGAAACCCGCTCATTGCTGCGCCAGCCGTTGTTTGTGAGTGCGGCGCTGTATGTCGTGGTCGCGGGCGTGTTGACCGTCCTGTGGCGTTGGCCGGACCTACACGATGCGGTGGTGCCGGCGAGCCTGCAAAACATCCTGTACCCCATCAGCAAGACCAACCTGTCCCCCGTGCGCCTGCTGCATTTCCTCGCACTGGCCTACGTCACGGCGAAACTGGTACCCGACAGCGGATGGACGCAAAACTGGCTCGCGCAGCAAAGTTGCCGCATGGGCCGTTTCTCGCTGGAGATTTTCTGCCTGGGCGTGCTGCTGGCACCCTTGGCGGACATGGTCAATGCCTTGACCGACGATGCGTTCGCCATGCAGGTCTTTACCGCGCTGGTGGGTGCCGGGTTGATGGCGTTGCTGGGGGCGTGGCTGGAGTTCAACAAGCGTTTGAATCGATCACCGCAAGCTGCGCCCGCCTGATATGTAGGAGCGAGCTCGCTCGCGATGGACTCAAGAGCGCCGCGTTCCGCCAGGAAACACGCGTTATCGTTATCGACCATCGCGAGC
>NZ_AKJJ01000119.1:0-5790 GCF_000282395.1 Pseudomonas sp. GM55
GTGAATATCCGGTGTTGTGGCCGGTGGGGCAGGAAATGCTGAAATTCGGGACTGACTACAAGGAAATCCTGCTGGCGTTTGAGGCGATTGAGGCCGGCAATATCGCCGAAAGCGTCGCGTTTCTAGCCACGCACGAACAGGTCAACATCCTGCAACCGTCGATGTACGATGACATGGGACTGAAATGGCTGCTACGTGGCAACCATGCCTCCTACGTCACCAACCTGCCCTCCGGTGCCGCTCAAGCCATCGAGCTGACCCTGGCCAGCCAGTGCCATCCCGTCGATGACGGGCGCACCATTGGATTTGGCAACAACCCCGTTGCCAACCTGGCCGACGTCAATCAACGCATGGCCTTCGTGCTCAGAGCCGCAGGGCAGTTTGATAGCTTGTTGCATAGCGACAAACGTGAACAGATTGAGCAATCGATTCGGGATATCGCCCTAGGTGGGGGCATCCGATGAGTCTGATGCACCGCGTAGGCTGGCGGCGTGGCATTTTGGCACTGGCGGTCATATCCCTCCTGACGCTGTCGGCGATTCAAGTGTTATCGGATGAGCCGGAAATCGCTCTGATGATTGGCGAGCCTTGGGAAGATATGCGCCAACGCTCTAGTGCTGCCATAGATCCGGCCATTCCCGGACATGTATCGTTCAACATTCCGAAGTCCGATGCCCGCCTGCGATTTATAGATCCCCAGTATGGCTTTGTAACTCCGCCGGCCCGATTCTTTGTGATTATTTATAACAAAGAAATGATTATCAGCGTCCGCATGTCCCCACAAATAGAGCCACTACTGCTCGATGACACCCTCAAGGTCGTGCTGGATCTGCAAGACCAATTGCGCTCAGCCGGCTGGACTCCGATCCGAATCGAGGAAGATCCACCATTCGCCGACACCCCCCAATGGCGAGCCCAATTGCGAGACGTGAACAAGGGTGGCACCTCCTATTGGCATGCGGAAGACAAGTTTCAGGTGATGTTGGTGGTTCATCGTTTCAAGGACAACAAGCGCCCCACGGAAGAGCGTTACCTCATTACTCTGGCACTGGCCATGCCATGGACGAACCCTTGACCCTGAGTGTCAAGCAGGCTGGCGACACAGCGTGCTTTGCGGCGCCGGTCCTCTTTCACCTTGTGCGTTACGGCTGGATTTGAGTCAAAAAAAGACCCCGACAAGTCGGGGTCTTCTGGTTTCAGTCGACCGGGTGACGCCCACCCAGCCCGACCTCTGACTCTGACTCAGTGTTGCAGAGCCGGCTTTTGCACTCCGTTGATCGGGATGCGCTTGGCTTTCGCCTCTTCCGGGATCACCCGCAGCAGGTCGATGCTCAACAGACCGTTGCTCAGGCCGGCAGCCTTGATCTCGATGTGGTCCGCCAGACGGAAGGACAGCTTGAAGGCACGCTGCGCGATGCCCTGATACAGATAAGTGACGTCTGTGTTCGCGTCACGCTTGCCGCCACTGATGGTCAGCACACCCTTCTCGACTTCCAGCTCCAGGTCTTCTTCCTGGAAACCGGCCGCTGCAATGACGATGCGGTACTGGTCGTCGCCGTGCTTTTCCACGTTATAGGGTGGATAGGTGCTGCCTGGCTCATTGCGCAGGGCGGTTTCGAACAGATCATTGAAACGGTCGAAACCTACCGAGGAACGGAACAGTGGTGCCATGGAAAATGTAGTAGCCATGATGCAAATCTCCTGAAAACAATCAGCAAGGTTTTTTGTCTCCGCGACCCGAATTCGGCATCGCGTACCCCTTAGATAGGGACCGCTGATTGCATTTCAAGAGATTTTTCGCTGTTTTTTTTAAAAAAGGTTTCAGGCCGCTTCCGCGACCGACAAGCCCAGTAAACGCGAAACCTGATCCAGTTCGGTCTCACGACGCAGGAGCGAAAACAGCTCTACCGCTTCGGGATAATTGCGGGTCAGCATCGCCAGCCATTGCTTCAGGCGCCCCGGCGATTGACGTGGCGTCATCTGCGCCTTGGCTTGCAGCCAGAAGTCCTGGATCAGCGGCAGCAATTCGCTCCAGGTCATCTCGATCACTTCTTCACCGGCCCGTGCCGCGGCGATCTGCCGGGCGAGATCCGGACGCGAAACCAGGCCACGGCCGAGCATGATGTCTTCCACGCCGCTGATCTCGCGGCAGCGACGCCAGTCTTCGACGCTCCAGATGTCACCATTGGCGAACACCGGCACCTTGACCACGTCCTGCACGCGTGGAATCCACTCCCAGTGGGCCGGCGGCTTGTAGCCATCCACCTTGGTCCGTGCGTGTACCACGATATGTTCCGCTCCGCCTTCGGCCAGGGCCGTGGCACACACCAGCGAACCGTCCGGGCTGTCGAAGCCGAGGCGCATCTTGGCGGTGACCGGAATGTGTGCGGGGACGGCACGACGTACATGTTCGACGATCTGGTTGAGCAGCTCGGGCTCCTTGAGCAGTACCGCGCCACCACGGGATTTGTTGACGGTCTTGGCCGGACAGCCGAAGTTCAGGTCGATCACTTCGGAACCCAGTTCGCAAGCCAGCGCGGCGTTTTCTGCCAGGCACACCGGATCGGAACCGAGCAGTTGCACACGCAACGGCACGCCGGAGGCCGTCCGGGCACCGTTGAGCAACTCCGGGCCGAACTTGTGGAAATAGGCAGGCGTCAGCAACTGATCGTTGACCCGAATGAACTCGGTCACGCACCAGTCAATACCACCCACGCGGGTCAGCACATCGCGCAGGATGTC
Organism: Pseudomonas sp. GM55; assembly: GCF_000282395.1. Lineage (NCBI taxonomy): Bacteria > Pseudomonadati > Pseudomonadota > Gammaproteobacteria > Pseudomonadales > Pseudomonadaceae > Pseudomonas > Pseudomonas sp. GM55. The sequence continues at coordinate 2,743 of NZ_AKJJ01000119.1, forward strand.
GTCGACCAACCCCTCCATGGGCGCCAAAGCAATTTGCATGAAAAACACACTCGAGGAAAAACGTGCGGCAGTTTACTGGTTTCAGCAGGACTCTGCAGAACATCGCAGATCCCCCTGTAGGAGCGAGCCTGCTCGCGAAAAACCCGAGACCACCGTGGGGAGCCAGGCTGGTCGCGTTATCGTTGACGACCATCGCGAGCGAGCTCGCTCCTACATTGGTTAGAGCGACAACAACGCCGGACCATAACCCTCGATGAACTCCGCTGGCATGCGCTTGGGTTTACCGGTGGAAAGCTCAATGCAGACAAAGGTGGTCTGCGCCCGCAGCAACGTCGAATTATCGCTGGGGCGCTTCAACTGGAAGTGCCGGGTCATTTTCAGGCGCTGGTCCCAATCGACGATCCAGGTCGCCAATTGCAACTCATCGCCGTCATAGGCTGCTGCCAGGTAATCGATCTCGTGGCGCACTACCGCCATCGCCCGGTCCAGCCGCCGGTACTCGACCAGATCCAGGCCAAGGCGCTGGGAGTGGCGCCAGGCACAGCGTTCGAGCCAGGTCACGTAGACCGCGTTGTTCGCGTGCCCCAACCCGTCAATATCCTCGGCACCCACTTGCAGATCAATGATAAATGGCGTTTCCCGATCCCAGCCCATGCCCCACTCCCCGGTCAGATAAATTCGACCGAGGCAGTGTAACGGATGCTCAAGCGGATTGGCGCGATTGCAGACGGCGACCGGCCAGCAGTGATAACACGCCATCAATCACCCGCGGGTCTGCCAGCACCCGCTGATGCCCACCTTCTTGCAGGCGTAGCAAACGGCTGTCGAACCAGGCTTCGTGGATCAACTGAGACTCCTTGACGGAGACCATGCTGTCATCTTCGGCGTGGACGATCAGGCCGGGCATATCGAGCTGATAGTGAGCGACATCCAACGTCGAGGCGCGCATGCCGACGTCATTTTCCACCTGGCGAATGAACGCCGAACGGGCTTTCGGTGGCAGCCCGACATAGCGGGCAAATCCACGCAACACGCCAAGGATCCGCGCCGGGGCGGCAATGGTGACCAGGGTTTCGGTGCGCAGGCCCAACTGCACCGCAAGCATGGCGCTGGCGCCACCCATGGAGTGGCCGATGACCGCTTGCAGGGGCGGCAATTCGGCGGCGGCTTCGAGCATGGCACGAGCAAAAAGCACCACATTCGCCTCGCTGCCCGGCGAGCGACCGTGAGCCGGACCATCCAGGGCGACCACGGAATAACCGGCATCGACCAATGCCGTGATAAGGCTGGCAAACTGCGTTGGTCGCCCCTCCCACCCGTGCATCAGTAAAACGGCCGGGCCCTGCCCCCAACGCAACGCCGAGAGGCCGAAACGCAAGGTGATCCGCTCGGACCTCGCCAACAGCGGCAGCTCCCAGTCACGGGGCGGCAGATCCCGCGGTGTCATGAAGGCCAGTCGCATTTTGCTAGCGACCAGTTTCGGGGCAAACCAGCCCAAGGTGCCATTAACGCCACGTACCCACTTTAACGCGCTCATCGCATTCTCCTCAGGCCGCAGCCTTCAGGTCAGCGCACTGCCGATTTGGCGGCGCGCAGCAATCGATCGGACAACTCTCCCGGCCCCAGCGCCCGCGCCAGAGCCAGCCCACCCACCATCAAGGCCATATCGGCCAGGGCTTTTTCGGTTTCTTCAGGACTGGCCGCCAACTGCGCGACCATCATTTCCACATGCTCATTGAGCGCGACACGAAACGCTTCCGGCAGCCGCCCCAGCTCGCCGACCGATGCCGGGATCGGACAGGCCGATTCGGAGGAATCACGATGCTTGCGCGACAGATAGAACGCTGCCACCAGCGCGCGGCGCTCTTCGCCGGTCAACTCCGCATCCATGTCGGCAATCAGGTCGCGACGGTGACCGAGCAATTGCTTGAACGCCTCAAGCATCATCGCGTCCTTGCTTTCGAAGTGTGCGTAGAAGCCGCCGACCGTCAGGCCCGCCGCCCCCATCACTTCGCCCACACTTGGTTCAGCGGGGCCGCGCTGAATCAGCGCGGCGCTGGCAGCCTTGAGGATGCGTTGGCGGGTTTGAGCTTTTTTATCGTTCATCGTTGCCTCCGAATATTACGACTAGAATATTATTCTCATAATAATTTTACGCAAGTCGTGGATGTGACCGCTGGTCTGAAGAACAGTTTGAAAGAGATGGGAAATTTGGCCAAACGCCAGACAAACAAAAGGGCCATTCAATAATTGAATGACCCTTATAAATCCCGCAGAGCGGGTAATCGTGGCGTCCCCTAGGGGACTCGAACCCCTGTTACCGCCGTGAAAGGGCGGTGTCCTAGGCCACTAGACGAAGGGGACACAAACCCTTCTATACAACTGATCAGTGCTGAGAACTGATCGATTCAAGGCCGGTGTGGCCAGACCTTGAACTGTAAAATTGGTGGAGCTAAGCGGGATCGAACCGCTGACCTCCTGCATGCCATGCAGGCGCTCTCCCAGCTGAGCTATAGCCCCGGATTTTTCGCCTCGCGGCGGAGCGACATCTTGCAACATCGCTTCTGTAAAACTGGCGTCCCCTAGGGGACTCGAACCCCTGTTACCGCCGTGAAAGGGCGGTGTCCTAGGCCACTAGACGAAGGGGACGCAAACCCTTCCATACAACTGATCAACGCTGAGTGTTGATCGCTTCAAGGCCGGTGTGGCCAGACCTTGAAGTGTAAATTGGTGGAGCTAGACGGGATCGAACCGTCGACCTCTTGCATGCCATGCAAGCGCTCTCCCAGCTGAGCTATAGCCCCTCATCGTTGATGTCATCGCTGAGGACGGGGCGAATCTTAAGGGCGTATCGAAAGGCTGTCAAACTTATTTTTCAAAAAATTTAAAATTTTTTGCCGACATAACAATCACTTACCACCCTCCCCCCGGAAAATCGGGGTTTTCCAACTGTAGGAGCTGGCTTGCCAGCGAAGCGGCCCGCTAGATCGATGCAAGCATCAAGGTCGTCTTCGCCGGCAAGCCGGCTCCTACAGGTCCCGCGAAATG
>NZ_AKJJ01000120.1:0-2988 GCF_000282395.1 Pseudomonas sp. GM55
CCGTCACCGACGGTTCCGGCACCGACGTCACCTCGACCCTGAACATCAGCGTCAGCCCGGTCGACGACAGCTTTACCGACCTCAGCGAAAGCGTGAGCACCACCGAAGACACCGCCATCAACGGCAGCGTGTTGACCGGCACCTCGAGCGTCGACGGTCCGGTCAGCGTGGCCAGCTTCAGCATCGACGGCGTGACTGGCACGTTCAGCGCCGGCCAGACCGCGACCATCGCCAACGTCGGTACCCTGGTGATCGGCGCCAACGGCGCCTACACCTTCACGCCTGCGGAAAATTACAACGGCAGCGTGCCAACGGTGAGCTACACCGTCACCGACGGCTCCGGCAGCAATGTCACCTCGACCCTGACCATCAGCGTCACCCCGGTCGACGACAGCTTCACCGACCTCAGCGAAAGCGTGAGCACCAGCGAAGACACCGCCATCAGCGGCAGCGTGTTGACGGGCACCTCGAGCGTCGACGGTCCGGTCAGCGTGGTCAGCTTCAGCATCGACGGCGTGGCTGGCACGTTCAGCGCCGGCCAGACCGCGACCATCGCTAACGTCGGCACCCTGGTGATCGGCGCGAACGGGGCCTACACCTTTACCCCGGACGCCAACTACAACGGCAGCGTGCCGACGGTGAGCTACACCGTCACCGACGGCTCGGGCAGCAATGTCACCTCGACCCTGACCATCAGCGTCACCCCGGTCGACGACAGCTTCACCGACCTCAGCGAAAGCGTCTCCACCCCGGAAGACACTGCCGTGACCGGCAGCGTCCTCAGCGGCACGAGCAGCGTCGACGGCCCGGTCAGCGTGGTCAACTTCACCATCGACGGCGTGACTGGCACGTTCACCGCCGGCCAGACCGCGACCATCGCCAATGTCGGCACTCTGGTGATCGGCGCCAACGGCGCCTACACCTTTACCCCGGACGCCAACTACAACGGCAGCGTGCCGACGGTGAACTACACCGTCACCGACGGCTCCGGCACTAATGTCACCTCGACCTTGAATATCAGCGTCACCCCGGTCGATGACCCGAGCGTTCTGATCGCAGATACCAAGACCGTCGATGAAGACCACGTTGCAATCGGCAACGTGCTTGGCAATGACATCGATGTCGATAACGCCCTGAGTGTCGCGACATTCACCATACAAGGCGTCCCCGGCTCCTTTACCGCGGGTCAAGTCGCGACTATCGCAGGCGTCGGTACTATGACTATCGCCACCAACGGCGATTACAGTTTCACCCCTGCCGCAAACTGGAACGGCACCGTTCCACAGATCAGCTACACAACCAATACCAATTCCACCAGCACGCTGGACATTACGGTCAACTCGGTCAACGACGCTCCAACCGTTAACTCCACCTCGGCCAGAGGTGATGAAGATCATTTGATCGCCGTGCAGCTCGGCGGAAATGACATCGACGGCAGCGTCAACCACTTCACCCTGACCGGCCTGCCGGCCAATGGCAGTTTTTACGCAGACGCGGCCGGGACCATTGCGTTGACCACAAGCAGCGTGATCGCCGCAACCGCCAACGGCGCAACGGTTTACTTCAAACCCACCGGCGACTGGAGTGGCACCACCAGCTTCACCTATAGCGCGACCGACAATGGGGGCATGCCTTCTGCTACTTCGGCGACCGGCACCATCGTCGTCGCGCCAGTGACCGATACCCCGAGCCTGTCGCTGACCGGTGGCGGCAAGGTTGCCTCGACCGACTTCCAGGAAGTCGCTGTGAACGGTTCGAATACCGACGTCGATGTCAGCAAGCTTGGCAACGGCGCCTGGCACACGGACAACCGCGGTGGCATGGTCGAAATCGGCAAGGCCAGCGTTTACGGTGCCGGCGGCGATAACCAGGTCATCGAACTTGAGCGCAATACCGGTGATGCGAGCAACCTCTACACCACTATCGATGCGAAGTCCGGCACCACCTATAACGTGTCGTTCGACTATGCACCGCGTGCCGGCATAGATAATTCGCTTATCAACGTGTACTGGGGCAGCAAGCTCATTGGCACCCTGAACACCTCGACCACTGGCATGCAGCACTACAGCTTCGACGTTCCGGTCACTGCCGATGGCAACCAGAAACTCGAATTCCGCGCCGGGGACAGCAACAGCCTGGGCGGCGTGCTGGACAACATCAATGTCACTCAGGTGCTCAACTCTGGCCTTGAAGACAACGCGATCCTGTTGTCCACCATCCAGGCCCACACCAATGACGCCGACGGTTCGGAAACGCTCACTCTCACACTGAACGGCTTGCCGGCGGGCTCCATACTTACCGACGGCAACCATACCTTCAATGCTGCCGGTGGCTCGACGTCGGTGGACATTACGGGTTGGAACCTTTCCACGCTCAAGCTGACACCGCCGACGAACTTCAATGGCGACATTCCCCTGACCGTTACGGCCACCGCCAAAGACGGCGATGCCCCAAGTGCGAGCACCTCGCTGCCACTGGTGGTGCACGTTGCTGCCGTCGATGACGCAAGCGTGCTGCAGGCGGACAAGATCACTGTCGAAGAAGACCACAACGCTATCGGCAACGTGCTGACCAACGACCACGATGTCGATAATGTCCTGAGCGTCGCAAGCTTCAGCGTGAACGGGGTCAACGGTAGTTTCACGGCGGGCCAGACCGCAACCATCACCGGCGTCGGTACTCTGATCATTGCCAGCAACGGCGACTACACCTTCACGCCGGCTGCCGACTGGAATGGCAACGTTCCACAGGTGACGTACACCACCAATACTGGCTCAAGCAGTACGTTGAACATCAGCGTCACGCCGGTCAACGACAACTTTACCGACGCCAACGAAACCGTCTCGACCCTGGAAGATACCGCCTTGACCGGCAGTGTCCTCAGCGGCACGAGCAGCGTCGACGGCCCGGTCAGCGTGGTCAACTTCACCATCGGTGACACCACCTACGCCGCCGGCAGCACGGCGAGCATCGCCAATGTCGGCACCC
>NZ_AKJJ01000121.1:0-5969 GCF_000282395.1 Pseudomonas sp. GM55
CGAAGAAACGGATATGTACTCAGTCGCCATTCAGAGCGATTCCACACCCTCAACAATAATCACCTCAGCCAAAGCCACCCCTTCACGATACCCCCTAGCCTCCTGATACAACGCCGAGTGATAGCAAGCCACCGCCTGCTCATAGGAATCAAACTCAATCACCACACTGCGTTGCGGCACAGACCGACCCTCCATCGCCTCACTACGCCCACCCCGCGCCAAAATCCGACCGCCATACAAGGCAAACGCCTTCGGCGCCCGCTGAGTGTATTGGCTGTATTGATCGGGATCGGTGACATCCACATGAGCAATCCAGTACGCCTTCATAGTGACCTCTCGGTTTATTTTGTATTATGGTATACCACATTACCTATCCAACAAATACCGAGACTCCAGCATGGCCTTCAACAGCATCGAAGAAATCATCGAAGATTACCGCCTCGGCAAAATGGTCCTGCTGGTCGACGATGAAGACCGGGAAAACGAAGGCGACCTGTTGCTGGCCGCCGATTGCTGCACCCCCGAGGCAATCAGCTTCATGGCCCGTGAAGCCCGAGGCCTGATCTGCCTGACCTTGACCGACGAACACTGCAAACGCCTGGGCCTGGAGCAGATGGTGCCGAGCAATGGCAGTGTGTTCAGCACCGCATTCACCGTGTCCATCGAAGCCGCCGTCGGCGTGACCACCGGTATCTCCGCTGCAGATCGTGCGTGCACCATAGCCGCCGCCGTCGCCGCCAACGCCGGCCCTGCCGACATCGTGCAACCCGGCCATATCTTCCCGTTGCGTGCCCGGGAAGGCGGCGTGCTGACCCGCGCCGGTCATACCGAGGCCGGTTGCGACCTGGCCCGCCTGGCCGGCTTCACGCCGGCTTCGGTGATCGTCGAAGTGATGAACGACGACGGCACCATGGCCCGCCGCCCCGACCTGGAAGTGTTTGCGCGCAAGCACGGGATCAGGATCGGCACCATCGCCGACCTGATCCACTACCGTCTCAGCACCGAACACACCATCGTGCGCATCGGTGAACGTGACCTGCCAACCGTGCATGGCACCTTTCGTCTGATCACCTTTGAGGATCTCATCGAAGGCGGTGTCCACATGGCCATGGTCATGGGCGATCTGCGCCGCGATGAGCCGACGCTGGTGCGCGTGCACGTGATCGATCCGTTGCGCGACCTGGTCGGTGCCGAGTACAGCGGGCCGAGCAACTGGACCCTGTGGGCGGCCTTGCAGCGTGTCGCCACTGAAGGCCACGGCGTGGTGGTGGTACTGGCCAATCACGAATCCTCGCAAGCGTTACTGGAACGTGTGCCGCAATTGACCCAGCCGCCCCGGCAGTTCAACCGTTCGCAGTCGCGGATCTACTCGGAGGTGGGTACCGGTGCGCAGATCCTGCAAAACCTTGGCGTGGGCAAGCTGCGCCACCTTGGGCCGCCACTGAAATATGCGGGCTTGACCGGGTACGACCTGGAAGTGGTGGAGAGTATTCCGTTCATCGAATGATCGACCCACTGTAGGAGCTGGCTTGCCAGCGATGGTCGTCAACGATAACGCGCGTTGCCTGGATCAATGCGGTGCATTTGGGTCCATCGCTGGCGAGCCAGCTCCTACAAAGGGCAATTCACATTCCTGAAAAACCGTTTTTGGCTGATAGCCGGTACGGCAAAGTGCTTGCACAAAGTTTGGAATACCATAATATGATATTCCATAGACCGGACAGTCAGAACTGACTCGACGGACCTACTGCTCCCGATAGGCGGGCACTCAAAAGCCCCGCTCATAAACACAACAATGAGGGCGTGAAAATGGTGTTGAACAAACGTGCGACCGCGGTTCTTTTTGCGGGACTGCTGAGTGTGACCAGCCAGGCATTGCTGGCGGCTGAAAGCGTCAACTTCGTGAGTTGGGGCGGCAGCACCCAGGATGCGCAAAAGCAGGCCTGGGCCGATCCGTTCAGCAAGGCCAGCGGCATCACCGTTGTGCAGGATGGCCCGACCGACTACGGCAAACTCAAGGCCATGGTCGAAAGCGGCAACGTGCAGTGGGACGTGGTCGACGTCGAAGCCGACTTCGCCCTGCGCGCCGCCTCCGAAGGCTTGCTCGAACCCCTCGATTTCAAAGTCATCGAACGTGACAAGATCGACCCGCGTTTTGTCTCCGATCACGGCGTCGGCTCGTTCTTCTTCTCCTTCGTCCTCGGCTACAACGAAGGCAAGCTCGGCGCCAGCAAACCTCAGGACTGGTCCGCCCTGTTCGACACCAAGACCTACCCCGGCAAACGCGCCCTCTACAAATGGCCAAGCCCAGGCGTGCTCGAACTGGCGCTGCTGGCCGATGGCGTGCCGGCCGACAAGCTCTACCCGCTGGACCTGGACCGCGCGTTCAAGAAGCTCGACAGCATCAAGAAAGACATCGTCTGGTGGGGTGGCGGCGCGCAGTCGCAGCAGCTGCTGGCCTCCGGTGAAGCGAGCATGGGCCAGTTCTGGAACGGCCGGATCCACGCCCTGCAGGAAGACGGCGCCCCAGTCGGCGTAAGCTGGAAGCAGAACCTGGTCATGGCCGACATCCTGGTCATTCCCAAGGGTTCGAAAAACAAGGACGCGGCGATGAAGTTCCTGGCCAACGCCAGCAGTGCCAAGGGCCAGGCGGACTTCTCCAACCTGACCGCCTACGCCCCGGTCAATGTCGACAGCGTGCAGCGCCTGGATTCGGTGCTGGCCCCTAACCTGCCGACCGCTTACGCAAAGGATCAGATCACTCTTGATTTCGCGTACTGGGCCAAGAACGGTCCGGCCATCGCGACACGGTGGAACGAATGGCTGGTCAAATGAAAATGACGGCAACCGCGCCTCATCCATCCACAGCCACCGGGAGCGCCACTGGCGCTGCCGGTTCGGCACCCGACCAGACCGTTGCCAGGCAACCCTCGCCGTCGCTGAAACAGCGTTGGCGTGGCGCCAGTAACCTGGTCCCGGCGCTGCTGTTTCTCGGCCTGTTCTTCCTGGCGCCACTGATTGGCCTGCTGTTGCGCGGCGTGCTGGAGCCGGTGCCGGGCCTGGGCAACTACGAGCAACTGTTCGCCAACTCGGCCTATGCGCGGGTACTGCTCAACACCTTCTCGGTGGCCGGCCTGGTGACCTTGTTCAGCCTGTTGCTGGGCTTCCCGCTGGCCTGGGCGATCACCCTGGTGCCTCGCGGCTGGGGGCGCTGGATCCTGAACATCGTGCTGCTGTCGATGTGGACCAGCCTGCTTGCCCGCACCTACTCCTGGCTGGTGTTGCTGCAAGCCTCCGGGGTGATCAACAAGGCGCTGATGGCGCTGGGCATCATCGATCAACCGCTGGAGATGGTGCACAACCTCACCGGCGTGGTGATCGGCATGAGCTACATCATGATCCCGTTCATCGTGCTGCCGTTGCAGGCGACCATGCAGGCCATCGACCCGATGATCCTGCAGGCGGGTTCCATCTGCGGCGCCAGCCCCTGGACCAACTTCTTCCGGGTGTTCCTGCCGCTGTGCCGGCCGGGGCTGTTCTCCGGCGGCCTGATGGTGTTCGTGATGTCTCTCGGTTACTACGTGACCCCGGCCTTGCTGGGTGGCGCGCAGAACATGATGCTCCCCGAGTTCATCATTCAGCAGGTGCAGTCGTTCCTCAACTGGGGCCTGGCCAGCGCCGGCGCCGCGTTGCTGATCGTGATCACGCTGGTGCTGTTCTACTTCTACCTGAAGCTTCAGCCGGAATCCCCGGTTGGCGCCAGCAACGCGAGGTAAGCCGTCATGCTCCTGACTCCCAATGCCATGAGCCGGCGCATGCGCTTCGGCCTGTACGCCACCACCGGGCTGATCGGTCTGTTCCTGCTGCTGCCGATCGTGTTCATCGTGCTGCTGTCGTTCGGCTCGTCACAATGGCTGGTGTTCCCGCCTCCGGGCTGGACGCTGAAATGGTACGGCCAGTTCTTCTCCAATGCCGACTGGATGAACGCGGCGATGGCCAGCCTCAAGGTCGCGGTGCTGACGACATTCTTCGCCGTTGCCTTGGGTCTACCGACTGCGTTCGCCCTGGTTCGCGGCCGCTTCCCCGGCCGGGAAATGCTCTACGGCCTGTTCACCCTGCCGATGATCGTGCCCCTGGTGATCATCGCCGTGGCGGTGTACGCGCTGTTCCTGAAACTGGGCTACACCGGGACCATGTTCGCGTTCGTGGTCAGCCACGTCATCGTCGCGTTGCCGTTCACCATCATCTCGATCATCAACTCGCTGAAGCTGTTCGATCAGTCGATCGAGGATGCGGCGGTGATCTGCGGCGCCTCGCGCCTGCAAGCGGTGTTCAAGGTGACCTTCCCGGCGATCCGTCCGGGCATGGTGGCCGGCGCCCTCTTCGCCTTCCTCGTCTCGTGGGATGAAGTGGTGCTGAGCGTGATGATGGCCAGCCCGACCCTGCAAACCCTTCCCGTGAAAATGTGGACCACCCTGCGCCAGGACCTGACGCCCGTGATCGCCGTCGCCTCGACGCTGCTGATCGGTCTCTCGGTCTTGGTCATGGTGATCGCCGCCGCTCTGCGCCGGCGCAACGAAATCAGCGCCTGAGCGCCCAGGAGTACGACATGAGTGCAGTGATCAAAGATTCCGCGCAGCAAAATGACAAGCCCCTGGTCAGCCTGCGTAACCTGAACAAGCACTACGGCGACTTTGCCGCCGTGGACAACATCTCGCTGGACATCAAGGACGGTGAATTCCTCACCTTCCTCGGCTCCAGCGGCTCGGGTAAAAGCACGACCCTGTCGATGCTCGCCGGCTTCGAAACCCCGAGCAGCGGCGAGATTCTGGTCAGCGGCCAGTCGCTGGTCAATGTGCCGCCACACAAGCGCGACATCGGCATGGTGTTCCAGCGCTACTCGCTGTTCCCGCATCTGTCGGTGCGCGACAACATCGCCTTCCCGCTGGCCATCCGCAAACTTGCCGCCGCCGAACGTGACAAGCGCGTCGACGCGATGCTGAAACTGGTGCAACTGGAGCAATTCGCCCACCGCCGCCCTTCGCAACTGTCCGGTGGCCAGCAGCAACGCGTCGCCATTGCCCGGGCCCTGGTCTATGAGCCACGCATCCTGCTGATGGACGAACCGCTGGGAGCACTCGACAAAAAACTGCGCGAAGACTTGCAGGATGAACTGCGTCAGCTGCACCGGCGCCTGGGCATCACTATCGTCTACGTGACCCACGATCAGGAAGAAGCCATGCGCCTGTCCCAGCGCATCGCGATTTTCAGCCACGGCAAGATCGTTGGCCTCGGCAGCGGCTATGACCTTTACCAGAACCCGCCGAACGCCTTTGTCGCGTCGTTCCTCGGCAACTCGAACTTCCTCAAGCTCAAGGCCCAGGGTAATGCCGTAGCGACCTTCGAAGGCCAGGCGCTGTCGATCCGGCTCACGGCTGGCCTGCAAACCAATCAGGACGTGCTGCTGATGGTGCGTCCGGAAAAAGCCCTGGCCCTGAGCAATGAACAAGCCATTGCCGAACCGCTGGCCGGCGGCTGGAACGAAGTCTCGGCCAAGGTCGTGGAAGTGCTGTTTCTCGGCGAAAGCCAGACCTGCAGCGTGGTCACCGCTGGCGGCACCTCGATGACGGTCAAGGCACTGTCCGCTGCCGGCATGCCGCTCAAGTCCGGTGATCCGGTCAGGGTGCGCTGGGCCACGGCGGACGCCTGCGTGTACACCGAATGGGCCGAAAGCGACCTGAACAAGGCTGCCGGCGCTCACTGATCCATTGGCCTGCGCGTGCGGGCCACTATAATGAGTCACCCTCGGGCCACCACAACGTCGGGTTGTGGTGGCCTTTTTTCTGGTTCTTTCACGGCTTTGGAGTTCACATCATTTCGACTCGGACGCGGTCCCCTGTAGGAGCTGGCTTGCCAGCGATGGTCGTTAACGATAACGCTGTAAACCGGATAAACGCGGCGCACTTGAG
>NZ_AKJJ01000122.1:0-13335 GCF_000282395.1 Pseudomonas sp. GM55
AGTGAAACGATGCATCGCCGATGGTAGTGTGGGGTTTCCCCATGTGAGAGTAGGTCATCGTCAAGATCAAATTCCAAAACCCCTATCTGCGTACGCAGGTAGGGGTTTTGTTTTAGTAGAAGTCACCAATTTTCACTGGCACGTTAATGTTCTAACGGGCTGGTCACAGAATTTCTTGACGACCATAGAGCGTTGGAACCACCTGATCCCATCCCGAACTCAGCAGTGAAACGATGCATCGCCGATGGTAGTGTGGGGTTTCCCCATGTGAGAGTAGGTCATCGTCAAGATCAAATTCCGAAACCCCTGTCTGCTGACGCAGACAGGGGTTTTGTCGTTTCAGGTGTACTGAAAAGCCCGTTGCGGAGTCTCTCCACAACGGGCTTTTTCACATCCTACGCAAACAGTTTCAACACATTGTTCATCGCATCATCGGCAAAGCCCTGCACGAAATCCTTGAAGCCTGGCAGCGCCTCGGCGCCACCCTGCGCTGGTTCGGCAATGATGGTCCAGGTGGCTCGGGACTTGCCCGCATCCAGTGGTTCAACGCTCATCGCGGCCCACAGATTGGCCACACCCAGGGTGTTGTAGATAGTGGTCCAGGTCATGTGCCGTGCCTGGTCGTCCCGGGAGTTAAGCTGTTCGACCACCTGGTTACCGTCCTTGAAAAACTTTTTGCGTAGCGATGACACGCCTTCACCGGTCATTTCGATGTGCGACAGTGCCGGGATGAAGCGATCAAAACCGGAAAAGTCACCGACTACGGCCCATACCTGTGCAGCATCGGCGGGCACGTCCACCGAGGACACTATTTGGCAGCCTTGAGGGTTCTTGATCAGGGTATCGGGTTGCAGAGTACTCATGGTCTTGCTCCGTTGGGGTTGTGTCAGATGAAGTTGATTTCTTTGAGGTAATCGCAGCCGCGACGCAGCAACGCCGGGGACTTTTGCGGGTAGTGCGCACCCATGAGCCGTACGCCGGCCTGGGCGTTGTCGTGACCGATCATCGAGATGTCGCCGATGTCCTCCTCGAAGCCGTTGAGGTAGAACCCCAGCACGCCGAACAACGCGTTGTCGCTGTCGACGCGACTCAGCTGCTGCTGCCAGTCGGTGACACTGACCATCGCGAATTCGCGCCCCGCTTCGCGGAAGGACGCCACGTAGTTGTTCCAGCTCAGGGGCTCGGGGTTGTGCAGGTTGAACACCGCCTGTTCCGGTTGATAACGACTGGCGTGGAAGGCGATGAATCGGGCGAGAAAGTCCACCGGCATCAAGTCGAAGTTCAAGGCGAATTCCGGCACCTGGCCAAGCTGGATCGAGCCCTTGAGCATCAGCATCAGGCGATTCTTGTGCGGCTGGCACACGCCCGTGAGGCTGTTGAAGCTGATGTTGCCAGGGCGGTAGAGATTGACCCGGACCCCAAGCTCACGCGCCCGTTCGAGGATTCGCTCGCCGACCCATTTGGACAGGTTGTAGCCGTTCTTGATGTAGATGGGGGGTGTCGGTGCAGCCGGCAACTCAAGCACTCGGCCGTCGGCGGATATCGTGCTGGAGGCCGAGAGCGTCGAGACGAAATTGAAGATTTTTTTGCTGCGTCCTTCGCACAGGCGCAAACATTCGAAAATCGGCTCTACGTTGTCCCTCGCCAGCGACTCGTAATCGAGGACGTGATTGACGTTGGCCGCGTTGTGCACCAGTGCGCCAAACTCTCGATCCAGGCGCTGATAAACCTCTGCCGCCAAACCGAGTTCCGGCCGCGTGATGTCTGCCGCGTGAACCCGCACCCGGCTCATATCCAGATGCTCCAGACGGTTCTCCCGCAGCGCCAGGGCAAAGCGCTCATCCGCCGATTGCCCATCGCCGTCGCGAACCAGGCAGGCGACCTCGCTGGCCCCCCAGGCCAGCAATGCCTCGACGATGTGTACACCGACAAAACTGTTGGCGCCGGTGACGATCACCTTGTGCACGTCGCCCATGCGGCTGATGGGCAGCGGCTGAATATCCAGTTCGCGGAACGCATCGCGCAGCGCTTGCTCACTTAGCACTTCTTCGCTGCCGGAGCCGCGTACCAGTGTCGCCAGTTTTGCGATGGTGGGCAGTTCGATAAAGCGGTTGATCGAGATGCTGCGCCCGAACTCTTCACGCAGGCGCAGGAGCATGCGCGATAGCAGGATCGAGTGCCCGCCCAGATTGAAGAAGCTTTCGTCAGTGGGAATGTCGCTCGCCGGCAGCTCCAGCAACTCGGCCCAGATGTCCAGCAACAGGGCCTCATCGGCATTGACGGGCAGGCGTCGTGAAGGGCTATCGGTGACGGTCACCGGCAGCTCCAGAAGCGCCTTGCGATCGACCTTGCCACTACTGGCGTATGGCATGGCTGCCAGCTCGGTCCATGCAGCGGGGTGCATGTAGTCCGGCAGGTGTTGCGTTGCGTAGGCCTTCAGCGCCTGGCGAGCGGTGCCTGAGAGGTCTTCCCGGGGTTGGGCAAGGAACGCCAGAATCCGTCGCTGGCCATCAATGACCACGGCAACCTGGCGGTACAACCGGCTGTCGCGCAGGCAGCGCTCAATCTCTCCCGGCTCGACCCGGAAGCCGCGAATCTTCACCTGATTATCACGCCGACCGCACAGCTCGATCCCTTCGGCCGTCCACTTCGCCATGTCTCCGGTGCGATAGGCGTGCAGGGTCTGGCCATCAGGCAAGTTCAGGTCCAGATAACGCTCAGCGGTTTGCTGCGGGTTGTTCAGGTATCCCAGGCACACGCCCGGGCCGGCGATGTACAACTCACCGACGGTCTGTTCAGCCACCGGTTGAAAGTCATCATCGAGAATAAACACCTGACCATTGGCGATCGGCGCACCCAGCGAGTGGTTGTTGTCGCCTGCCTGAAGCCGCCGCGCGGTGATCAGCACCGTGGCTTCGGTGGGCCCGTAGAGGTTGTAGAGCTTGCCCTGACGGCTCAGTTGCTCGATGACCCACGGCTCGCAGACATCGCCGCCGGTCATCACACGGTCCAGGCACTGCAACTGCTCCAGCGGCAGGATGCTCAACAAGGCTGGCGGTAAAAAGGCGTGGCTCAGTTGCCGGTGACGAATCAGTTCCACCAGTTGCAGCGGATCGCGACGCTGGTCCTCGTCGGGCACGATCAGCTCGGCGCCTTGTAGCAGGGTCGGAAAGATGTCGATCAGTGATGAGTCGAAACTCAATGAAGAAAACTGCAGCACCCGGCTCTGGCAGGTCAACTGCACATAATCGGCATACCAGTGGGTGAAGTGCGCGAGGTTGGCCTGGCTGAGCAGCACGCCCTTGGGATGACCTGTGGTGCCTGAGGTGTAGAGCGCCATACAGGGCGCATCGAGGTCGGGGCGTTGCTGCATCAAGGGTTGAGTGAGGTCCACGTCGTGGTGGTCGATGCGCATAATGTCCAGCCCCGGCATCCCCCTCGCCAGGGGATGCTCGCCATCATGCAGCAGCAACACCGCACCGGCATTCGCAAGAATGTACTGCTGACGTTGCAGCGGATGACTTGGCTCCAGCGGCAGGTACACTGCGCCGCTGCCCAGGATCGCCAGGATTGCGGCATACAGCGCGCTGCATTTGGGCAGGCAGATCCCGACGACTACCGGGCCTTGGTGCTGATCCAGCAGCGGTCGCAATCGTTGCTGGATGGCGCGGCTGTGGGTGTGCAACTGGCGATAGTCGAGCGTTGTGCCGGCGATGCTCAAGGCCGGGCGGTCAGCACTCTGGATGCACTGTTGTTCCAGCCATTCGATCAATGGCGTTTGCGCGAGTTGCTGCAGCCGTGGGTTGGCGGTGGCATTGAGGCGATGCACGAACGCGAGATTGTCCAGGTACCGCAGGTTCTCGATGCGCTCGAAGCGGGCAGGCACGGCGGGTTCGGCGTGTCGAAAATAATCGGCATCCCGCGAGTAGCGGCTGACCAGCAGCGCCACCTGGTCAATCAGTGCTGTTATGGATCGCATACGCAACACCTGGTCGTTACCCGACGGCTCATCGGCAATGGGCAGGCGGGTCAGCAGCGTTGAGCCATGCCAGCACAACAGGTCCAGCGAAGGCAGGCCTGTCGTCTGCGGCAGGCCGAGCCCCAATTGCAATGTCAGCCGTGGTGCTTGAGCAGTGAACTGAAGCGACGTGCCATCGTCGATCACCAGATCCACAGGCCCCGGCATTTCGTCGAGTGCGGATATCCACGTCAGTGAGTGACCCTGTTGTTCGAGTTCCAGCGCCAGGCCGGTCATGGCCTGGCTTTGTCCGTGGAGCAATATGTCGAGACGTCTCATGGTGGGCTCCTCGTCAAACCAGGTAGTCGCTGAGGGCGGTTTGTACGCACGGCGATTCGAGCAGCGAACTGCTGTGGAAAAACCGCACAATGTTGACCACCAGCGGGTGATGACGATTGATCGGGAAGGCCAGTGCCGACATTTCGTTCTTGAGGGCATGGCGCGTCGCATCGTTGGTCTGCAGTGCGTCGATCAAGCGGAAGTCGAAGGATTTCTGGATGTCGTTGGTCAGGTAATGGCCGATGAACACCGGCAGGATCTGCGCGATGCAATGGCGGTCGTCTGCACTTGCGGTATGCCAGTAGATGCGTACCAACCGTGCCCAAAAACCGGAGTGGCGCCCCTCGTCCAGCAAGTGATCGGCCATCAGGCCCTTGATCGATTGCTTGACCGTGTCGTCCTTGGCGAACGCGGCGACATCACCGGTCACCGTGTTTTCGGCGATGGCCACGCAGATCAGTTCCACAGCGCTGCGCAGGTGCTCCGGTGCCAGCGCCATGGCCGCCGGTATCGCTCGGCTCAGCTCGATCTCATCCGGCAATTCAATGGGGGTGATGCCGGTCAGCGCGATGGTCTGCTGCATGAAATCCATCGCCACCAGTGCGTGGTAATCCTCGTCCACCACGACAGTCATGGCGTCGTAGCGACAGGCGAACGGGAACTCGACCGCGAAGCGATTCTTGGCGATGCTGCGGGCGGTCTTGTCGACGATCTCGGTTTCGAAAATCACCACATCGTTGATGAACTTGTAGAGCGTCTGCACCAGGGCAAAGTCGCGCAGCTGCGGACATTCGCGCAGAAAGGTTTCGCTCAACACCAGCGGTTGACGGCTCAAGGGGTAGATCAGTTTTTCGTCGTTCTCCAGCACGCGGCGTGGGCGAGTGCGGATGGTCGCGCGACGTTCCCAGGCGTCGGCGAAGGATTGGTAGTCGGCGGCGTTCATGCGCTCACCTCCACGACCGATTCGTTGATGCTCAGGCGCAATCCGTCCCACAGGGCAATACGACTTTCCACGGCAGCGATGGCGCTGGCATACACGTCTTCCTGCCGTTGCGGGTCGCCATCGACCAATCGCGCCAGGAGTGTTTCCGCTGCCGGGCCATGGTCTTCGGTATCGACTTCAATGTGCCGCTCGAGGTAGTAACGGAAGGTCGGCGCCTGCTCGGTGCCGATGCCCCAATCGTCGAGGATGCGCTGGAACATCTGCGGGATAACGCTCTCGCGACCGTGCAGAAACGCCGCCGCCACACTGTGGCCCGGCGCATGCAGTGCTGTGTGTAGCGTATGGCGAACGAAATGTGCGGCCGCCGGATCGACGTTGATGCACTGCAAGGCCACGTCGTAGCTCACGCCTTCCTGTTGCAGGGCCACGAAGCGTTCGATGGCAACGGTGCAGGCGCCGACTTCGCGCATTGCATCCAGATACAACTCAAAGTGGCTGTAATGACCCTGGGCCGGGCGATCATCCGACTCCTCACCCAGCACGATCTCGTTGATCAACCGAGCGGCCTGGGGATCCTGCGGCGGTAGCCAGGGCAGTCGCACGCAAGTCAGCTCCTGTTGCAGGCGCTTGGTCAGTGACATGAAGTCCCATACGGCAAACACGTGGGTTTCCATGAAGCGTCGCAGGACCGGCAGCGAATGTATTTCAGAGAAAATCGGGTGTTCGCCAAGTTTGGCCTTTATTTGAATCAGGCGTTCTTTAGTTGGTTTCATGGATGGGCCTGTAAGTGATCCGAGGTGAGAAGTAATCAAGTACTGAAGTTCGCTTCAAGTTTTTCAGGGCGAACGGGTGCCTCAAATGAATTGATCTTTTTTCAGTGCTGGATATGCCGTGTAACTTAGGCGTTGCTGTCGCTTGTGGTTGGCGGCGAAGAAAAACTAATACACATATAAGGTGTCAATCAAGTTGTTTTGTTATTATTTTGATATTCAACTTTTTCAAAGTTGATAAGTCCCAATAAAACTTTTCATATTGGTTTTATTTTGGCGTAGTTACTCCTTCCGGCTTATATAAGTCAGAATTGAATAAAGAGTGAATGCCTCACTCGAAGTAACTTCTTAGCGGGCGTCGTTGGGGGATGTCTGAGGGGGTGGAAGTGGATCGTGATTGTTGCCGATCCTTCCGTTCCCGTGATGAGGCTCCTTCCTTCGCTTCTGGGGATGGGGACTACGCCATTCGCACGGCACGTCCCCGGTTTTATTGTGTCCTGGGCACCCAGAGTGGGCGCAAATCGAGGCGGCTGCCAATACTGAGACAGCGTGCAATCGTTGCGATGATCAGGTTTGAAGGCGGCGAGGCGTTGGGGCGTGATATAGCGCCGCGAGGGGGGTGTGGTATGGGAGCAGGGGATTTGTAGTCAAACTATTCGTGGAGCACATTCGGGGAAATGTGCATCAGGCGAGGCGAACCCTTCGGTTCGCCTCGCCCGACTTTCTGCAGCGGGTTACCTGGACGTGTTTTTGGCCCGGACTTCAGGGCTGTTGAGGTAGCGCGTAATGACCTCGACGGCTCGGTTCAGGTGGTGTTCGAGCAGCTTCACGGAGCGTTCGACGTCCCGATCTTCGGCGGCCCGTAACAATGCCTGGTGGTCGTCCTGGGACAGTTTGCCCAGGCCCATGGCTTCCAGGTTGAAACGCAGGAACCGCTCTTCCTCGATCAGGCCGTCTTCGACCAGTCTCAACAGCCGGCGATTGGGTGCCCGGCTGTAAAGCACCATGTGGAACAGGCGGTTGAGCCGGCCGATTTCGGTGTAGTCGCTTTGCGTTTCGAGTTCGTCGATGTAACGGGCAGCCTGTTCGAGATCTTCGCCCTGGAGCAGCGGCACCGAGAGACGCAGGGCTTCGGATTCCAGCAGGATGCGCAACGCGTAGGTTTCCACGGCGTCGCCCTGGACCAGCGGCGCGACCACGGCTCCCTTGTGGGCAATCACGTTGAGCAACGATTGTGCTTCGAGCTGGCGCAAGGCTTCGCGTACGGGCATGCGGCTGACACCGAACAGATCGGCGAGGTCTTGCTGGCGCAGGGCCGCGCCGCAAGGAATGCGCCCGTCGAGTATGGCCGCGCGCAGGGTTTCTTCGATCACCGAGCGTGCCAGATGCGCGGGAATGGGCCCGTTGACCTTGATACTGCTGAGAGGGTTGGGCTTTTGTGTCACTAAACGCACCCTGAATGATGGAGTATTTTTTGGATCCAAATGACACTAGTAACTGCCTGACGGCTTGTCAAACAAGCAAACGAGTGCCTTTCTTGCAGTTTAGCGCGCCGCCAATGATCTCACCGTGCCATTGTCTTTTTCCGGTCTAACCTTCACCATTCGAACGACTCCCTCCTGCCTACCCAGGATGCCTCGCATTGGCGGCAAGTTTAACGATCCCCCGGATTTTACGCTGGCTGTGCAGCGCATTGCTGCTGGCGGGCGTGATGTTGGGCAGTTTGAGTGCCGATTGGGATTTTTCCCTGATCAGCCAGCGGGCGCAGGCATTGTACGGACCTTTGGGAGAAGGTCAGCAACGCATTAATGATTGGCAATTCTTGTTGGCCAGTCAGAAGCAGATCGGCGAGTTGGAACAACTAAACGTGGTCAATCGCTTCTTCAACAAACAGCTTCGATATGTCGAAGACATCGATCTGTGGCATGAAGTCGACTACTGGGAAACCCCGATCGAAGCCCTCTGGAAAGGCGCCGGCGACTGTGAAGACTACGCTATTGCCAAGTACTTCAGCTTGCGTCACCTCGGTGTAGCCAGTGAAAAGCTGCGTATTACTTACGTCAAGGCACTGACCCAGAACCGCGCGCACATGGTGCTGACCTATTACTCGAGTCCGGAAGCCGAGCCCCTGGTGCTCGATAGCCTGATTGATGCAATCAAGCCGGCCACCCAGCGAAAGGATTTGCTGCCGGTCTACTCTTTCAATGCTGAAGGGTTGTGGCTACCGGGTACCAAGGGCAACAAAAAGGTCGGCGATACCAAGCGTCTGTCGCGCTGGCAGGATGTGTTGAAGAAAATGCAGGCCGAAGGATTCCCGGTCGAGACGACTAACTAGGAGCAGGTGCTCAGATGTCTTTGTTCAAACAGCTGTTGATTGCTATCTGTCTGTTCCTGGTGGTCGCCTTCACCGGCAGTTTCATGGTCAGTCTGGAGAGCTCGCGCACTCAGTACGTCAACCAGTTGCGTTCCCATGCCCAGGACGCGGCGACGGCGCTGGCGCTTTCCCTGACACCGAATATCGACGACCCGGCGATGGTCGAGTTGCTGGTCAGCTCGATTTTCGACAGCGGTTACTACGCGAGCATCCGCGTGGTCGATCTGAAGACCGATCAGGCCCTGGTTGAGCGCACGGGCATTCCGGCGGTCAACAACGTTCCGGACTGGTTCGTCAAACTGATCGGCCTGGAGCCCGCCGGCGGTGATGCGATCGTCAGCCGCGGCTGGGAGCAGGCTGCCCGGGTCGAGGTGGTCAGCCACCCGATGTTCGCGCTGGCCAAGTTGTGGCAAAGCGCATTGGGCAGCCTGAGCTGGTTGCTGCTATGTGGCGCGGTCAGTGCGGTACTCGGCGCGCTGTTGCTGCGTCAGCAATTAAGACCACTGGATTACATGGTCAAGCAATCCCACGCCATCGCCCGCCGGGAATTTCTCAGCTTGCCGGAGCTGCCGCGCACCCCCGAACTTCGCCGGGTTGTGCAGGCCATGAACCAGATGGTCGAGAAGCTCAAGGCGCTGTTTCAGGAGCAGGCCGAGCGCAGTGAAAAACTACGGGTCGAGTCCTATCAGGACTCGTTGACCGGGTTGGCCAACCGGCGTTATTTCGAGATGCAACTGAATGCGCGGGTGAGCAACCCGGAGCAGGCCAGTTCCGGTTACCTGCTGCTATTGCGGGTCAAGGATCTGGCCGGCCTCAACCAGCGTCTCGGTGGCCAGCGCACCGATGACGTGCTCAAAGCGGTCGGCGAGCAACTGTCTCGCGAGTGCGCCAAATATCCGGAAACCCAGAACCTCGTCACTCGTATCCGCGGTGGCGAATTTGCCGTGCTGGCGCCGGGGTTGGTGCGCGAAGAAGCGCTGCAACTGGCACAAAACCTCGACAGCGCCTTGGCCAGTCTGCACGCCACCGGGGCCACTGATGTGGCTGCCGTGGCGTCTATCGGCCTGACGCCTTTTGCTCACGGCGACTCGCCGCAAACCGTGCTCAGCCTCGCTGATCAGGCGCTGGCGCAGGCCGAAGGCCAGGGCGAGCAGAACTGGGCCTGTATCGAACACAGCCTCTCGGCCAATGTCGGCGACGATCACCACGCCTGGCATCGCATGCTCGACCAGGCGCTGACACAGCGGCGCTTCGAGCTGTATTTCCAGCCGGTCGTGGCTGCCCAGGACACGCAACTGGTACTGCATTACAAAGTGTTGTCGCGACTGCTCGACGAGCACGGCCAGACCATCCCCGCCGGGCGTTTTCTGCCTTGGCTGGAGCGCTTCGGCTGGACGGCGCGTCTGGATCGGCTGATGCTCGAACGGGTGTTGGAGCAAATGAGCGGGCATGAGGAGTCGCTGGCGCTGAATCTGTCGTCGGCTACCTTGGGCGACCTGCAGGCGCAAAACAAAATCTTCGAGATACTGCGTGCGCATTCCAACTTCGGCCCGCGTCTGACCCTGGAGATTGGCGAAGAGCAACTGCCTGACCAGGTGGTGCTGGAGCAGTTGACCCGGCGCCTGCGCGAACTCGGCTTCTCACTGAGCCTGCAACGTTTTGGCGGACGCTTCAGCATGATCGGCAACCTGGCACGGCTGGGGCTGGCGTACCTGAAGATCGATGGCAGCTACATACGTTCGATTGATCTGGAGAGTGACAAACGCCTGTTCATCGAGGCGATCCAGCGAGCGGCGCACAGCATCGATTTACCGCTGATTGCCGAGCGGGTCGAGACTGAAGGGGAGTTGTCGGTGATTCGCGAGATGGGGTTATACGGTGTGCAGGGCCAGTTGTTCGGCGAGCCCAAGCCCTGGGGCTGATTTGATCGCTCCCACGCAGGGCGTGGGAGTGATCGGAGGGGTGCATCAGATCAGCCCGGTCTCTTCATCATCGATCAATTGGCTCAAGCCGCCCAAGGCTTCACGGGCCTGGTTCCGGTCCATGAGTTTGGCCTGGGCCGCCGTTGGCAGGTCGGTGACGCGGATCACGCCTTTCTGGGTCAGCACCTGAATCAAGTCATCGAGTACCCGGATCATTTCCAGGTCACTTTGCTTGAGCTGTTTGAGGCTGTTCTCCACTGCCGCGTTGGCAAACCAGGTCTGGATCTCATGATTGTCGGCCGGCAGCGTTTCCGTGGCCTCGGCATAGGCGGCGGGTTCCACACGTACCAACAGGCCCTGCGCATCGCGTTGCACGTAAAACATTGAGCATCCCTCAGAATTGAACCAGCGTCGTGCTGTCAGCAGCATAGGTCAACTGCGCGCCAGTATGTGGCGCAGCGACGAAATCGTCACCGGGCAGTGGACGCAAACGTGATGGCCGCCCCATAAGGAGCGGCCGTTTTCATGCCTCAGCTGTTGTTGTGATCGATTTTGATGGTCGGGTCGCTACCGGCAATCAGGTTGTGCAGGTTGGCGCTTGACCAGTTATTGCCTTCCAGCTTGATCGTCACGTCCGGCGTGGCGGCTGCGGCGTTGCCCGAGTTGAACTGGCCGGTCGAGCTGACTTGCAGCGACGACACGCCATCGACCGTGGTGATTTTCAGGAAGTTGTCGATGGTGCTGCCGGTTTCGCCCTGCAACAGATCGCGCAGGTCGATCCGGTCACCTTCGCTGGCCTTGAAGTCCTTGATCACGTCGCTGCCGGTGTCGCCCGCTTTCCAGACGAAGGTGTCACCACCGGAACCACCGATCAGGATGTCGTTGCCCTGTCCGCCCATCAACGTGTCGTTGCCGGTGCCGCCGAGCAGGATGTCATTGCCCTTGCCACCGTCGAGGGTGTCGCTACCGCCCGAGCCGAACAGGATGTCATTGCCTGCACCACCCAGCAGAGTGTCGTTGCCGTCATGGGCACCGGACACATCGAACGCGGTGTAATGCTCGGTGATGTACTGGTGCACGTTGCTGGTGGTGACTTTGCTGACGTCCACGCCGGATTGCTGCGCCACGAAGGCTTGCATCGCCTGGTAACCCTCGCCGGCAATGCCGTTGAAGCTCACCAGGTCGCCGAACAGGAGGTCGTTGCCGTCGCCACCACTGACGGTGTCGTTGCCCGGCATTGTCGCCTCGGTGTGGCCAATGATCGAGTTGGCCAGATCCTTCGGATCGATGTTGGTTTGCGGCGTGGTATCGGAGTCGTACGGCTTCAGGTCGTTGAGGCTCACGTCGCTGTTAAGGCCAATGGCCTCGACATTCGACAGCTTGCTCAGCAGTGTGAAACTGCTGGTGGAGTTGCTGGTGGTGTTCCCGTCGGTGCTGTTGCCGTCGCCGTTACGACCCGAGAACTCGTAGGTGCCGTCACCTTGGGCATGCAGATAGCCGAAGTCCTTGTATGACCAGTTATCTCCGTTGCCGTTGCCATTGCCATTGCCGTTGCCATTGCCGTTGCCGTTGCCGTTGCCGTTGCCATTGCCATTGTTGCCGTTGCCGCTATAGGTCCAGACCGTCACTTGGCCAGAGGCGCTAATGTCGATCTGGTGCGTGCTGTCGGGGACCAGGCTGATCGCTTTACCCAGCTGATAGTTGCTGGTGGTGATCAGGCTATCGAGTGTTGTGCTGCCATACAGGGTCGGGTTGGTCGACTCGCCGCTCTGGTAGTAAGTCGGCTTGCCGTCAGTAATGAAATACGTGAGATTCTTCGCCCCGGTATTGTTCAAGGCGCTCGCACTCTGGAACCAGTTGGCCGTGGTTTTGAACACGTCCTCGTAGTTGGTGCCGCCGCCGGACGACATCGAGTCCAGAGTCGCCTTCAACTGAGTCAGCGCATTCGAGTCATTGAGGTTCACCGACACCGACTTGTTCACCTGGGTGTCGAAGTCCACCAGGAAGATGTTCACCGTACCCGAGTTGCTGCCCAGGCTTTGCTTGAGGGTGTTGAACACCGACGTCAGCGAGTCCTTGGCCGAGTTGATCGACGACGAACTCATACTGCCGGAGCTGTCGACCATGAACGCGATGTTGTAGTTGGTGCCTGGCACCACGGTCAGGCCGCCGATGTCGGCGACGATGATGTCATTGCCGTCAGTGCCGGTGACGGTGTCATTGGCCGCCGTGGCAGTGACGGCGTTGTAGACCGCTGGGTTGATCGTGATCGGTATCTGCGTCGTATTGCTGGCCGAATCACCCTGGCTTTCGGTCGAGACTGCCATAACTGTCAGCGTGTCGGTGCCGGTGGCGTACGGTGCCGGGGTGTAGCTCAACTTGCTCACATCCCACCCGCTGAGGTTGACGACGCCGTTACCGGTTGTGCCGATAAAGGTGTGCGTGCCATCGGTCAGGGTCGCACCCGCCGGGATGCCGCCGATCGAGGTGATGGTCTGGGTTTCAGAGCCATCAGTGTCCGCTGACGTTACCTTCAAGCCCAACGCGATGCTGCTGTTCTCGGCCACCTGAGTCGTGGTGGCGGACACGCTCGGTGTATCCGCGACCGCGGTCACACTGATGTCCAGCGTGGTGCTTGAACCGGTATTGGTGGTGTAGGTCACCGTCGGAACCTTGCCACTCCAATTGTCGGCAGGAGTAAAGCTGTAGTCACCGTTGGCACCGAGCGTCAGCTTGCCCACGTTTGCGATGGTGGCAGTACCCCCCGCGCTGTACTCGATGCCACCAATAGTGAACTTGGTCACGCTGAGAACGTTGTCCACATCGCGGTCATTGGTCAGAACGTTACCGGCGGCGATATTGTCCTCAAGAGTGGTTTTGAGGTCAGCAGCCAGCACGCTCGGGTCATCGACTGGCGTGACGCTGATGTTCAGGGTCGAGGTAACGTTGGGTCCCAAACCGTCGGTGACGGTGTAGGTGACGGTCGGCACCGTGCCGTTGTAGTTGGCGGTCGGGGTGAAGGTGTAGGC
>NZ_AKJJ01000123.1:0-8443 GCF_000282395.1 Pseudomonas sp. GM55
GTGGGGCCGATGCCGCTTCGTTCGCGATAGTCGGCAGCGAGTTGCGCTATGTCGGCGCATCGCCCGATTTCGAAGTGAAGTCGTCCTATAGCGTGACGGTAAATGCCAATGACCCGACGGTCGGTGGCAATCCAGATGCTTCGCAGAATTTCACGCTCAATATCAATGATGTTGTCGAGGGCAGCACAGCGCCGACGGTGACAGGTGCCAGTTATGGTACTAACGATGGCACGGTTAAGGCGGCTGAGACGGTGACGCTGAACATCACCTTCAGCGAAGCCGTACTGGTCACCGGTTCGCCGACGCTCAATCTGAACACGGGCGGGACGGCGAGCTACACAAGTGGTTCAGGCACCAGTACGTTGACATTCACCTACACAGTGACTGCGGGTCAAAATACCGCCGATCTTGCCCTTGCTGCGTCGCCATTCACCCTAGGAGGCGCGACGATCAAAGATGCTGTGGGGAATAATGCCGATCTTGCAGGTGCCAATAGTCTCAACCCAGCTACCACGCTGATCGTCGACACAGAGGCACCTACGGCAAATCCTCCAGGAGGGATTAACAACACTTGGACCAAACCGACTTTCTCGCTTGGAGTTGCCGATAATCTTTCCGGTGTGACCTCGGTGCATGTCGACACGGTTCGTCCCTCCGGGCCGCAAGTGTCTTTCGATGCATCCTTGACCAGCGGTTCCTCAACCAGTGGAACTTGGATGCATTCGACTACAGCGCTCGACAAAAATGAAAACTTAAATATTAAGTTCACCGACGCTGCAGGCAATATGGTCACAGTGACAGGCAAGGCCCCTGCCGGTGCCGCCGGAGAGCCCATCAATCTGGCCCTCGAGGTACCCGCCGCAGGGATAAGCGGCCTGATTACCCTGATCATCAATGGTCTGCCCGCAGGCTGGCTGTTAAATGTCGGCACCGACAACGGCGACGGCACCTGGACAGTGCAAACCAATGACCCTGGCTCACTGACCGTTACCACCCCATCGGACTTCGCCGGTGCGTTGGTCCTCGGTGTCAACATGAGCTGGACCAATGCCGACGGCAGCATTGGCAATGCCTACGTGGCTGACAACGTCGAAGCCTTTGCCCCTGGCAATCCAATCTTCGCCTTGTCGACAGACGACAACCTGACTGGCTCGTCCGGGGCCGACACCTTCGTCTTCGCCCAGCCGATCGGCAACAACGTCATTCACAGCTTCGATGTGGCGACGGACAAGATCGATTTGATCGGCTTCACGGGCGTCAACGATTTTGCGGATGTGAGTATCGTCAACGACGCGAACGGCAATGCCGTGCTCAGTATCAGCGCCGACCAGACGATCACCATCAACGGCGTGGATGCGGCGGCGTTGAGCGGGGCCAACCTGCTGTTCGATGTGGACCCGGTCACGACCAATACGGGCACCATCACCATTGCCGACGGCGCGATCATGCCGTTCGGTGGCCGCATCGACAACAGCGGCACCATAGCGCTCGGCTCCACCGGCCGCGGGACAGATCTTGAGATTCTGTTCCGCGGCGCGACCTTGACCGGCGGCGGGCAAGTAGTTTTGTCCGACAGCGCGCACAACGTGATCTTTGGTGGCAGCGCGGACACGGTGCTCACCAATGCCGACAACACCATCTCGGGTGCCGGTCAGTTGGGCGCGGGGCAGATGATGCTGGTCAACTCGGGCCTGATTCATGCCAGCGGCGTCAATGCGCTGGTGATCGATACCGGTAGCAACGCCGTCACCAACACTGGCGTGCTGCAAGCGAGCGGCAGCGGCGGATTGGTGATTGAAAGTGCGCTCGTCAACAGCGGCAGCCTGTTGGCGAACGATGGCAACATCACCGTCCACGGAGATGCCAGTGGCGCGGGAAGCGCGACTATCAGCGGTTCGGCGATACTGGAATTCGGTGCTGCCTCCGATCAGCATGTGACGTTTGACAGCGGCGCGGCAGGCACGCTCAAGCTCGATGTGTCGGCGGCGTTCAGTGGCAGCGTCAGCGGTTTTGCCGCAGGTGACAAGCTGGACTTTGGCGATGTTGCGTTCGGCGCCAACACGCAGATCACCTATGCAGCGAATGACACAGGCACCGGTGGCCTGTTGATCGTGAGCGACGGCGCGCATGCGACACAGGTCGCGCTGAATGGCCAATACGCAGCGGCGGGTTTGCAAGCGAACACCGAGGGCAGCGGCAGTGAGCTGGCCTACGATGCAGCGGCGGCAAACCACACGATGCTGGGCGGCCTGGCCAACGACGTTCTGGTCGGCGGTGCGGGTGACGATCTGTTCTTCGGAGGGCTGGGCGACGACACGCTCAACGGCGGCCTCGGCAACGATACCTTCGCGTTTGCTGCCGCAGGCTTCGGCAACGACTCGATCCAGGGCTTCGATGTCGATCCGGCCGGAGGGCAGGACTTGCTCAATATCGCGGGGCTGGGGATCAGCAGCGAGACATTCGCTGCCAACGTGAGCATTACGGCTGACGGTGCAGACACGCTGATCGGGATCGGAATGGACTCTATCCGCCTTGTCGGTGTTAACAGTGCAGGTATCGATCAGACGGACTTCATCCTGACGACATGATGCTTTTGCTGCTGGCCGCACATTGCTACGCGGTTGCAGAGCCCATCGCGAATAAATCCGCGATGGGCTCTGTGCGAGGTGTTTTTCTCGTCAATCCACGTGTCGATTGACTGAGCATGTGCGCTGCCAGCAACGCCAGGGTCGACGACTGGATGAAGGCTTACTGTCGATGGCTGGGGACTGAACTGGCAGGTGAGTCCTGATGGATGCACGTCTTTTTACTAGCCGGCTCCGGCCATCTGC
Organism: Pseudomonas sp. GM55; assembly: GCF_000282395.1. Lineage (NCBI taxonomy): Bacteria > Pseudomonadati > Pseudomonadota > Gammaproteobacteria > Pseudomonadales > Pseudomonadaceae > Pseudomonas > Pseudomonas sp. GM55. The sequence goes on from NZ_AKJJ01000123.1 coordinate 2,832, forward strand.
GGCCAGCTGCAATTCACAGCTTGTAGCCAATCTGCCGCAACAGGTTCTTGCGCCACAGGATGTCTTCATCGCCTTCAATGTCAGTGGCACAGAAACCATCCACGACGCCCAGGATGGCTCGCCCTTGTTCCGTCTCGGCGATAACCACTTCGGTTGGATTGGCCGTTGCACAAAAAATACGGCATACCTCTGGAACCATTTTGAGGGTGTTCAACACGTTCAGCGGATAGAAACCGTCGCCGAGGAAAATGATGAAGCTATGGCCCGCGGCGATGGCTTTCGCATTCTTCTGTGCAAGTTCAATCATTGAGGGATCGGTGCCAGACCATCGCACCAGGCATTTGCCGGAGGCTTCACAAAAGGCCACGCCAAACTGGATACCCGGCACGGCATTGACCAGCGCTTCGTGGATGTCTTCGACGGACTTGATGAAGTGCGTCTGACCCAAAATGAAGTTCGTTACGTCCGGCTTGTCGATTTTCAACGTGATGAGTTGCATCTCAAACACCTCCTTTGACGATATTGCTACCAGGGTCTGGCAACACATCCAGCATAGCTACCCGGTGGTTATTGCTCCGTTCACGGACTGCTTTTGGCCGATTTCTGCCCATCACGAAGGGCTGCAATCAATAGAAATGAGGGCCTGCCTGACGACAGGTCATTACCGAGTCGCACACAAAAAATCTGACACTTTCTTCGCGACAGGCGCCTATCGGCCAGTAGCCGCCATGGGAACCACCTAAAAAACGCACGACTTTATGCATTCATTGATTCACCGAGGGGTGATAGCGATCCAACACAAAAAAAACAGCTATCGTCATGAGTATCGGTCTATCCGAGACCTATAGCGTACTGATGGAGTTCTTATGAAAAGGACCAATCTTGCTGCTGTTGTCACCACCTGTCTAACGGGCACCCTCCCAACAAATTCCAGCGCTGCACCTCCTGCAGATCCGTTTTTTGCCTTTGGCTTGCTGGGAAGTTACAGCGTTATCGAATTCACAGGGCACAGAAGCACGGTCACCGAGCACATGCCGGAAGGCGGTTTATTTCTCAATTTTGGCAACAAAATGACGGCTCAAACCGGCTTTGTCTATCATGCAGAAATAAGTGGGCAGTACTCTGAAAAACAGAGTCAGACAATGAAGGATGGCCAGGCCGACTTGGATCTTGGCTGGCGGACCGAGTTGAATGGGTGCGACTCAATAGATCTGTTGCTGGGCGGAGGATACAAATGGAATCAATTTCAACCAGACTCTAACAAGTACGACATTGATCTCACCAGCCGCACTTATTTCGCCAAAATTGCTGCTGGCTACAATCATCGATTCACCACTACAACACTGCGTTTTGAAGCGGGAATGCGAAGGATAATAAATGGTGAGTCGCAGCTAAAAATCCATGGAGTCAACAGCGAGAGTCAGGATTTAAAAGATAACAACAATCCTTTTGTTGAGCTGAGTTTTCTGTTCAATCAACAAGGATCGATTCCGGTAATAGCATCCCTATACTACAACCGTTTCAAATATGACCTGGATGGTCAATTTGCAATGACCGAGCTCGACAAACAAACCAGGGATGAGTATGGCGTAAAACTGGGCTTGGTCTTCTAAGACGACGATGGATCTCCCGACGATCAACAGCCATACCCTACCGATCAAAAGAAGATCCGTTTCTTAACCCCCACTTTGCTCAACGCAGACAGCAAGCGGCTGTGGATTCAACCGGCCGGGCTTCTGCTGCGCGTCATGTGTATGAGGGCCGATCGGCCGCTTCCCAAAGAAGGTCGCTCCTCAATGGCATAAGGCACAAATCCAAGCTTGGGGTAGAGCAGCAGCCCTGCCGTGTTTTCGTTGAAACAGGAAATCTGCACCTCGTTGGCTCCGTAACGCTCGAATGCCAAGCCGGTCATCGTCTCTACGATAAACGTCGCCACTCCTTCGCCCCGAGCGCTCGGCGAGACGATGACATTGCCGATACAGCAAACGCCATTGCGTTCAGCTCGATAGAAATTGGCAAACCCAACGACAGTCCCATTGATCTCCACGACGGTAGAGTCGAAGCGTTGGGAGATCGCGGTAATCAACTGCGTTTCCGTTAGCGGGAAGTGCGCCTTCGGAAACATGAAAAACAACTCTTGAGCGTTCTGAGGAAAGCCGCAGATCATTTTAACGTCGCTAGCCTTCACTGGCCTGTGGTTCAGTTTCATTGCTCGTCTCCAAGCTCCATGAATCAGTACCTTAGCTGAGTCCCAAGGCTAGCGCAGGGTGATGGAAAGCAATGGCATGTCCGCAAATGGCGATTGCTGCCTGCTACGAAGCGCAGCTATCGGCCCAAGATCCAAAACGCGGTCAGCGCAACGATTTCTGGTAATAGAGCCGGGTATGTCCCGGTGGATAATCTGCCAGGCGTCCGAATTCGCAGTAGCCAAGTTTTTGATAAAACCCGGGTGCCTGAAAGCTGAAGGTCTCCAGCCAGATACCGGTGCAGTGCTTTTTCTGCGCGACTTCTTCGGCCATGCGCATTAGCCGTTCTCCGATACCCTGACCACGCATCGACTCGGGAACGCTGACAAGATCGATGAGCAGCCATCGATAAGAGACCTTGCCGTACAGTCCGCCAATGACTTCGTTACTGTCAGGGTCTCGTAGCAACAGAGCAAATGTTTCATGGGCGTCGTCCCCACCGTTGGCCAGGTTATGGGCCAGCAACGGGGTCAAAATTCCTAACCGCTCTTCTTCAGTCACATTTTCCGAAAGCTGGATTTCTACAGACATGGCGCTCTCCCTGAGCGGTGAATAACTGGGTCAACAAAGTAGCCCATTTCTGTCATCCCGCGGTGAATCAGTAAATACATCAAGTCGTCTGTTTTTTAGAGGGTTTGAAGGGTTGCTTCTGGCCACTTTTTGCTTGTCACGACTGACTGAAATCAACCCAGGCTGTGGAAGTTACGTGACTGGATGGCGTGCCAGGCGCAACAGAGGAGGGGGCCAGGGGCTCTGCGGTATCCAGGCCCGCTGTTCAAGTCGGGGTACTGTCAGAAGGTAGCAACAGTTCGACGCCCTGCTTGCGGATGCCATCGGCCGCAGCCGGGGTCAGCGCGTCGTCGCTGAGGATGATGTCGAACTGCTCCAGCCCAGCGATCTTGTACATACTGAAAGTACCGTACTTCGAACTACTGGCGACCAGCACCACTTGCGAGGCCGATTGCATCGCGGCTTGTTTGACCTCCACCTTAAGTGCCGAAGGCGTGGTGAGGCCACGACGCAAATCCCAGGAGCTGGTCGATATGAACGCGATATCGGTGACAACCTGGCGCAAGGTGGCAACCGCCAGACCGCCCACGCATGATTGATTGGAGTGATCCAACTGCCCGCCGGTGTGAATCACTGTGACATGGGGTGCATCGATTAATGCCTGCACAATCCCGAAGTCGTTGGTCACCACGGTCACGCCCGTCAGCGCCTTGATATACGGGACGATCTCCAGCGTGCTCGTTCCCGCATCCAGATAAATCGTCATGTCGGCATGCAGTAACCGCGCAGCCAGCTTGGCCATCGCCTGCTTCTGCGGCAACTCGACCACTGCCTTGGACTGATGGCTGGGCTCGCTGTGGAGCTGGCTCGCGATTCGCACGCCACCCGTTACCGAGTAAGCACGGCCTTCCTGCTCCAGCAACGCTATGTCGCGGCGTATGGTCATGTGCGAGCAGTCGAACATGTCTATCAATTGATGAACGCTCAGCACCTGATGCTTGCGCAACTGGCGCAGCATCAATTCACGGCGCTGTTCAGGAATCATCGGTGCGCCGCGTTCGTCGGCGATGTCCTTTTGACTAGGCATCCGGGCTCCAAAGTAAAAATCCGCATGAAAGGAAAGCGGGCAAACAATAGTAGCGAATCTACGGTGAAGGGACGAGCTGTTGCGAATGACGGTTCTCGTGAGGCAAGGACCGAAATTCCCCTTGCTGGCTTTCCCAGGGGCGAAGGCTCGAAGGCGATGTTAAAAAATGTTATTTGAAAAAAAGACTTCACATAATCTGTTCATTGGAGGATTATCTGTCCAACCTGTATGACGACCTGATTACAAGACAAAAACAGGGTGGCTACGATGTTCGATAAGGTCCCGACTCACGTGCTGAGTGACAGCGTCGCCCAGCAGCTGCTGAACAAGATTGAAGCCGGTGCGTTTCCGACCGGCAGCAAACTGCCCAGCGAAGCCATGCTTTCAGAAGCCTTTGGTGTCAGTCGTACCGTGGTCCGCGAAGCCATTTCCCGCCTGAAGAACGAAGGCGTGCTGCAACCCCAGCAAGGGCGCGGCATCTTTGTCACGGCCAACGCCAATATCCGCCCGCTGCGTATTGATTACGCCGAAGCCAATCTGCCCGGCAGTGTGTTTCACCTGTTGGCATTGCGACGTGCCATTGAGGCGGAAATCGCCTCCGAGGCAGCGCTCAAACGCAGCGAAGCCGATCTGGTGCTGATCGACGAAGCGCTGGCACACATCGATGAGGGGGTAAATGAAGGGCAGGACGGTGTTCATGCCGATGTGACCTTTCATCGCGTCATTGCTCAGGCCACGGGTAATCCTTACTTCCTCAAGACTCTGGAGTTCGTCAGTCAATACCTGGTGGCCGCAACCCGCATCACCCGCGCCAACGAGGCGGGCAGGTCGGACTTCTCACATCAGGTACACGAAGAACACCAAGCGATCGTCGCGGCCATTCGGCTGGGCGATCCGCTCGCCGCCGGGCATGCCGCCCGCGCACATATCTACAATGCGGCCCGCCGTCTACGCCTTGCCGGCGTTGAATAAGCCGCTGTTTTTCTCAGGAGTCCCCCAATGAATAACAAGAATGTCGGTGTTGTCGGTCTGGGCGCGATGGGTCTGGGTATTGCCCGCTCGTTATTGCGCAACGGATTCAATGTGCATGCCTGTGATGTGCGCACTGCCGTAACAGAACAGTTCGCCGGGGAGGGCGGTGTGGCTTGCCTGTCACCGTCGCACATGGCCGCTGAGTGTGACGTGATCATTACCGTGGTGGTCAACGCCGAGCAGACCGAGACCGTATTGTTTGGTGAGGGAGGAGCCGTGGCTTCACTGCGGCCGGGCAGTCTGGTGATCGGCTGCGCCACCGTAGCCCCGACCTACGCCGTGGATCTTGGCCAGCGTCTGGCCGCGCTGGGCCTGTTGTATCTGGATGCGCCGATTTCCGGTGGCGCCGCCAAGGCTGCCGCTGGCGAAATGACCATGATGACCTCGGGCCCGGCCGATGCCTATGCCAAGGCCGAGACAATCCTGGCGGGTATGGCTGGCAAGGTTTATCGGCTGGGTGACGTCCATGGCCTGGGTTCAAAGGTCAAAATCATCAACCAGCTTCTGGCTGGGGTACATATTGCCGCTTCTGCCGAAGCCATGGCGTTGGGCCTGCGTGAAGGGGTCGATGCCGATGCGCTGTATGAGGTGATCACCCACAGCGCCGGTAACTCCTGGATGTTCGAAAACCGCGTGCCGCACATTCTCAAGGCTGACTACACGCCGTTGTCCGCAGTGGATATTTTCGTCAAGGACCTGGGGCTGGTGCTGGATACCGCCCGAGCCAGCAAATTCCC
>NZ_AKJJ01000124.1:0-3871 GCF_000282395.1 Pseudomonas sp. GM55
GCGAAACCCTAAGTAGCCGTTACCGCAGCAATGGATATGTACGCCTGAAAAAAGCCTTACCCCTGCCGCCGCAGACGAGCAAGCGTCATGGCAGTGTCCTCGATCATATCCTCCTGGCCACCCACCATCCCACGGCGTCCCATCTCAACGAGAATTTCCCGGGCCGACACGCCGTATTTCTTCTCGGCGCGCTTGGCGAACAGCAGGAACGAGCCATAGACCCCGGCGTAGCCCATGGTCAGGGCATCGCGGTCGCTGCGGATCGGAAAGTCCATGATCGGCACCACCAGGTCTTCGGCCACGTCCTGGATGCCAAACACGCTGACGCCGGTGTCGATGCCCATGCGGTCACACACCGCCACCAGTACTTCCATCGGCGTGTTGCCCGCTCCGGCACCGAGGCCCGCGCAGGCGGCGTCGATCCGGTTGGCCCCGGCGGCAATCGCGGCGATGGAGTTGGACACGCCCATCGACAGGTTGTGGTGGCCATGAAAGCCGATCTCGGTTTCCGGCTTGAGGGCCGCACGCATCGCCGCCACGCGGGCGCTGACGTCGTGGGGCAGCAGGTAGCCCGCCGAGTCGGTCAGGTAGATGCAGTTGGCGCCGTAGCTTTCCATCAGCAAGCCTTGCTTGACCAGGCCTTCGGGGCTGTTCATGTGGGCCATCATCAGGAAACCAACGGTGTCCATGCCCAGGCCGCGAGCGTGGGATATGTGCTGTTCGCTGACATCGGCCTCGGTGCAATGGGTGGCGACGCGAATGGTGTTGACCCCCAGTTCATGGGCCATTTTCAGGTGATCGACGGTGCCGATGCCCGGCAGCAGCAGGGCCGAAACCTTGGCCTTTTTCATCAGCGGGATCACTGCCGACAGATACTCCTCGTCGGTGTGGGCCGGGAAGCCATAGTTCACCGAGCTACCGCCGAGGCCGTCGCCGTGGGTGACTTCGATCAGCGGCACGCCGGCCGCGTCGAGGCCGCAGGCGATGTCTTTCATCTGTTGCAGGCTGATCTGGTGACGCTTGGGGTGCATGCCGTCGCGCAGGCACATGTCGTGAACGGTGATGCTTTTGCCGCGAAGATCCATGGTCGGCTCCTTATGCGTGGGCGGTTTGGACGGTAGCGTTCAGCACAAGCTCGCCCTTGAGGATTTCCTCGGCGAACATCTCGGCAGTGCGCGCCGCGGCAGCGGTCATGATGTCGAGGTTGCCGGCGTACTTGGGCAGGTAGTCGCCCAGGCCTTCGACTTCCATGAAGATCGACACCCGATTGCCGTCGAACACCGGGCCGTTGACCAGCTTGTAGCCGGGCACGTAGCGCTGCACTTGCTTGATCATGGCCTCGATGGCGGCGGTGATTGCCGGCTGGTCGGGTTCGCTGGCGGTCAGGCAATGCACGGTGTCGCGCATGATCAGCGGCGGCTCGGCGGGGTTGATGATGATGATCGCCTTGCCTTTTTTCGCGCCGCCGACCTTTTCCACTGCGCTGGAAGTGGTGCGGGTGAACTCGTCGATGTTTTTCCGGGTGCCGGGGCCGACCGATTTCGAAGCGGCAGTGGCGATGATTTCGGCGTACTCCACCGGCTGCACGCTGGACACCGCCGCCACCAGCGGAATGGTGGCCTGGCCGCCGCAGGTGACCATGTTGACGTTCATCACGCCCAGGCCCAGTTGCGCCTTGAGGTTGACGGGTGGCACGCAATACGGGCCGATGGCCGCCGGGGTCAGGTCGATCATCAACACGCCCAGGGCATTGAGCTTGCGCGAGTTCTGCGCGTGCACATAGGCCGAGGTCGCGTCGAAGGCGATCTGGATCTGGTCTTCGAGAACATGCGGCAGCAGTCCGTCGACGCCATCGGCGGTGGTCTTCAGGCCCAGCTCGCGAGCCCGCGACAGGCCTTCGGAGGTGGCATCGATGCCGACCATCCACACCGGTTCCAGCACCTCGCTGCGCATCAGTTTGTACAGCAGGTCGGTGCCGATGTTGCCTGGCCCGATCAGCGCGCATTTGATCTTTTTACTCATGTTTTCTGGCTCCTGAAGAGGGAAGGGCGATCAAGGGACGAAGCGCAGGCTGGTTTCGCCCAGCCCGGTCATGGACAGGCTGATATGGTCGCCGGCGACCACGGGCACCAGCGGCGCCAGAGCACCGGAAAGAATGATCTCGCCACGGCGGAACGGGATGCCCAGCTCACCCAGGGTATTGGCCAGCCAGGCCACTGCGGCGCAGGGATGACCTTGCACCGCCGACCCCAGGCCCGAGCCTGCCGGTTGGCCGTTTTTGAGCATTTGCATGTGCACGGCGGCCAGGTCCAGCGAGCGCGGGTCGATGCGCTGGGTACCGAGGGCGAACACGCCACAGGAGGCGTTGTCGGCCACGGTGTCCTGGATACGGATCTGCCAGTCATCGATTCGCGAATCGACGATCTCGAAGCACGGCACGACCCATTGGCTGGCGGCCAGCACGTCCTCGGCACTGATGCCTGGGCCTTGCAAATCTTCGCCGAGGATAAAGGCGATCTCGCCTTCGGCCCGTGGCTGGATCAGGTTGTATCGGGCCAGGCTGACATCGCAGCCATCCTCGACCTGCATGGCATGGGTGAGGAAGCCGAAGTCCGGTTGATGGACATCGAGCATTTCCTGCACGGCGCGGCTGGTGACCCCGATTTTCTTGCCGATCACGCGCTCGCCTAGGGCTTCACGGCGTTGCAGGAAGTGCAGGGAAATGCGGTAAGCCTGCTCCAGGGTGATCTGCGGATAACGGCGGGTCAGAGGGGGTAGCGTCTGCCGGCTGCGCAGGGCGTTGAACAGCTCGTCACCGAGCGCGTTGATCAATTGGGCGTCCATGGCGAGGGCTCCAGATGGGTGGAAGAAAAAAGGCCCGCCCCGACATCATCAGAGGCGAGCCCAAAGGAGTGGGTCAGCCGGGCCAGACCGACGAGTCGGCACCGCCATCGACATCGATGATCTTGCCGGTTACCCAGGCCGATGCGGGGCTGGCCAGGTACAGCGCGGCGGCGGCGATGTCTTGCGGGGTGCCCAGGCATTTGAGCGGGGTGTTGTTTTCCATGGCCTCGCGCATGGCGGCGGGCATCACGCCGTTCAACGCTTCGGTCAAGGTAGGGCCGGGGGCGACGGCGTTGACCCGGATCTGCGGCGCGAAGTCCTGGGCCAACAAGCGGGTCAGATGGCTGAGGGCCGCCTTGGCCGTGCCGTAGGCGCTGAAATGGCGCTGGGCATAACGCGCCGCCACCGAGCTGATATTGATGATGTTGCCGCCACCGGCCTCGCGCATCAGTGGCACGCACAACTGGCAGAAGGCGTAGCTGGTGGCGACGTTGAAGGTCAGCACCTGGGCGAACTCTTCGGGCGTCATCACCAGCGGATCGTTGGGCCCGCCACCGCCGACGTTGTTCACCAGATGAGTGATCCGGCCCATGTGCTCAACGCTTTGACGCACCAGCGCCAGGCGTTGTCCAGCATCGTTGACGTCACAGGCGATGGCCAGGGCGCGTCGGCCCAGGCCGCGTACCTCTTCGGCCACTGCCTCTACCTCGTCCAGCGAACGCGCCGAGCACACCACATCGGCACCGGCTTCGGCATACGCCAGGGCAATCGCCCGACCAATACCCCGGCCGCTGCCGGTGACAATGGCGACGCTGCCATGCATTTGGAAACGCTGCAAAATACTCATGGGCCCTTGCTCCGTGGGGTCGACTTTGGATGGGTTTACTATCGCTGTGGTGATCGGGTTGGGCATCGTCTCAACGGACTAGCGGGGATTGGATGGTGTACATATCCGTTTCTTCGGTAACGGCGACTTAGGGTTTCGCCCTTACGGCGACTTACTTGGAAAAGCCCCAAGTAACCAAGG
>NZ_AKJJ01000125.1:0-2881 GCF_000282395.1 Pseudomonas sp. GM55
GAGCATGCTCGCGATGGGCGTGAACGATAATGCTGGAAGCCTGACACCCCGCGGCGTTCTCAAGACCATCGCGAGCAAGCTCGCTCCTACAAACCCAGGGCCGACAAAGTGGCAACATCAAGCCCTTAGAACGCGGAGATAACGGACATGTCCCTACGCACCCTGCTCACTACCCTGCTGCTCGGCTGCAGTTTTTCGGTGATGGCTGCCACAGAAATCATCCCCCTCCAATACCACACCAGCACCGACCTGCTGCCCGTGGCGCAGGATTTCGTCGGCAAGGAAGGCCAGGTCAGCGCCTACGGCAGCCAACTGATTGTCAACGCCGATCAGCGCAAGATCGACGAACTTAAAGCCCTTCTTTCGCAACTCGACACGGCACCCAAGCGGCTGCTGATCACCGTCGATACCAGCGACAGCAACTTCCAGGGTAACCAGGGTCAAGCGGTGAACGGCGCCAAGCCAGGCCAGACCCGCATCATCAACTACAGCACCGACAGCCGCGACGGCGGCATTCAGCAGGTTCAGGCCAGCGAAGGCGCACCGGCCCTGATCCAGGTCGGCCAGAGCGTGCCGATCACCAGCAGCCAGAGCGATTCCTATGGCGGCTACAGCAGCCAGACCGAGTATCGCAATGTCACCCAGGGTTTCTACGTCACCGCAAACGTCACCGGCGACATCGTTCACCTGTCGATCAGTACCAACCGTGACCGCATGAGCCAGGAACGTCCCGATGTAGTGAACGTGCAAAGCACCGACACAACCGTCACCGGCCACCTCGGCGAGTGGATCCTGCTGGCCGGGGTCAATGGCCAGACCCAGGCCGATAAACAGGGCCTGACCCGCAGCTACTCGACCCAGAGCCGCAACGACATGACTTTGCGGGTGAAAGTCGACACCCTGGACTAAAGCACCAAAAACTGACTGACGAGTCGTATTAGACCAAAGATGTAGTGCTCGAAAAAAAGCACTACAAAACGTTTGACGAGCCAAAAAAGCGAAGGCATGATGGCCTCGCTCCCGCTAATCAGGGGCCCTGGCAAGGGCCTTCGAGGCGATGTTCGCAACCTACCCCCGCGAACCGCTTCGTGTCTGTACCGCCCACAAGGTGTGTTTGACGAGGTTGTCGACTGGAACGAAGTTGTCCCGAGGGACGGAAGCGTAATTAGGTAACCCGGCAGCACACTGATGTTCGTACCAAGGCCCACGACGCCCGAATGCGCCCGCAGTTCGCCTTTACCTGCTCACTTCCCCTCGAGCCGATCGTTCATCCCGTCGCCCTCCCCGCCGAATCCGACCTGACCGCTTAAGCCTCTGGTCAGCGAGCGCAGGAATTTTCCACCGCAGAACAACTTTTCATAAAGACGCGACGAGGTTTATCTCCCATGGCACTGACACGCGAACAGCAAATTGCAGCCCTCGAAAAAGACTGGGCTGAGAACCCGCGCTGGAAAGGCGTGACACGCACTTACTCCGCTGCTGACGTCGTCCGCCTGCGTGGCTCGGTTCAACCTGAGCACACTTTTGCAAAAATGGGCGCCGAGAAGCTGTGGAACCTGGTCACCCAGGGTGCCAAGCCGGCCTTCCGTCCTGAGAAAGATTTCGTCAACTGCATGGGCGCCCTGACTGGCGGCCAGGCTGTACAACAAGTCAAAGCCGGTATCCAGGCGATCTACCTGTCGGGCTGGCAAGTGGCTGCGGACAACAACTCCGCCGAATCGATGTACCCGGACCAGTCGCTGTACCCGGTGGACTCGGTTCCTACCGTGGTCAAGCGCATCAACAACGCGTTCCGTCGCGCCGACCAGATCCAGTGGAAAGCCGGCAAGAACCCGGGCGACACAGGCTACATCGACTACTTCGCACCCATCGTGGCTGACGCCGAAGCCGGTTTCGGCGGCGTACTGAACGCTTACGAGCTGATGAAGAGCATGATCGAAGCAGGCGCCGCCGGCGTTCACTTCGAAGACCAGCTGGCTTCCGTGAAGAAATGCGGCCACATGGGCGGCAAGGTACTGGTTCCTACCCAGGAAGCCGTACAGAAGCTGACCGCTGCCCGCCTGGCGGCTGACGTTGCCGGTACTCCGACCATCATCCTGGCTCGTACCGACGCCAACGCCGCTGACCTGCTGACTTCCGACTGCGACCCGTACGACCAGCCATTCGTGACTGGCGAACGTACCCAGGAAGGTTTCTACAAGGTTCGTGCCGGTCTGGACCAGGCCATCGCTCGCGGCCTGGCCTACGCGCCGTACGCCGACCTGATCTGGTGCGAAACCGCCAAGCCGGACCTGGAAGAAGCCCGTCGCTTCGCTGAAGCGATCAAGAAGGAATACCCGGACCAACTGCTGTCCTACAACTGCTCGCCTTCCTTCAACTGGAAGAAAAACCTGGACGACGCGACCATCGCCAAGTTCCAGCGCGAACTGTCCGCCATGGGCTACAAGCACCAGTTCATCACCCTGGCCGGCATTCACAACATGTGGCACAGCATGTTCAACCTGGCGCACGACTACGCCCGCAACGACATGACTGCCTACGTGAAGCTGCAAGAGCAGGAATTCGCCGACGCTGCCAAGGGTTACACCTTCGTGGCTCACCAGCAGGAAGTGGGCACCGGCTACTTCGACGACATGACCACCGTGATCCAGGGTGGCTCGTCTTCGGTAACCGCACTGACCGGTTCGACCGAAGAAGAACAGTTCCACTGATCGGCTTCGCTTGAGATATCAGCCGTTGCGGACCGGATAAAAAGCTAACCGCAACGCTGCACATCTGACGCCCCGACTGGTTCGGGGCGTTTTTTTTGCCTGCGATTCAACAAACACCGCCCCCCCCCTGTAGGAGCGAGCCTGCTCGCGATGGTGGTCAACGATGACGC
>NZ_AKJJ01000126.1:0-3244 GCF_000282395.1 Pseudomonas sp. GM55
CAAAAATGTCTTGGCTCATGGAGTCACTCTCGCCTTTATTGGATTTCTTTATCAGAGGCGAATGAAGGTGTAGTACACCGGCCGACTCGATGCAGGGTTCAGCTGTTCAGGGCGATGACGCCAACAATACCCGCCCTATGGACGCACTCGCGCGCGACCCCGCATACGGTGCCCGGCCAATTGTAAAAATGGCGTTAATATTTCATACACTTTTTGTCATCATTCCCCTGATGACGTAGCGAATTCTGTTGCGCTTGGCGCCTGCCCATCTAAAGTGCACCCACGCAAGTGAAAAACATGAATCGGGTAAGGACGCAGAACCATGAGCGCTGAGCAAGAGACGACTTTCGATGAGCCCCGGCTCAATACCACGGAAATCCGCATCCTGGGCTCGTTGATCGAGAAACAGGCCACCAGCCCGGAAACCTATCCCTTGACCCTCAATGCCTTGGTGATTGCCTGCAACCAGAAAACCAGTCGCGAGCCGGTGATGAACCTCACACAAGGCCAGGTTGGCCAAAGCCTGCGCGCCCTCGAAGGACGCGGCTTCGCCAAACTGGTGATGGGCAGCCGCGCCGACCGCTGGGAGCACAAGGTCGACAAGGCCCTGGAACTGGTGCCGGCGCAGGTCATCCTGACCGGGCTGATGTTCCTGCGCGGCCCGCAGACCGTCAATGAACTGCTGACCCGCAGCGGCCGCATGCATGAATTCGAAGATGCCGAACAGGTTGTGCATCAACTCGAACGCCTGATTGCCCGGGGCCTGGCCGTGCTGATTCCGCGTCAGGCCGGCCAGCGCGAGGACCGCTATACCCACGCCTTGGGCGACCCGGCGGATATCGAGGCGATCATGGCGGCACGGAATAACCCGACCGAGCGTGGCAGTGGCGGGGTTTCGGTTGAACGGATCGAAGAACTGGAAGCGCGGATTGCGGCGCTGGAAGAAAGACTGGCACGGCTGGAATAGCTTGCAAGTTTGCCTGACACAAAACCTGTAGGAGCGAGCTCGCTCGCGATGGATGTCAACGATAACGTGTGCCGTCTGAATGAGCGCGTCGTCTGGGCGTCCATCGCGAGCGAGCTCGCTCCTACAGGGATATGACGGTGCCAGTGGTTACTCGCCGTCCCAGTAATCCACCCCATCGGCCTGGCGGGCCACCGCAACAAAACCCGAGGCATTACCCTCGGCATCCACCTTGAAGTCATCCATCACGGCGTATTTGCCGGAATCGGGGTATTCACAGATCTCCGGTGATTGCTGGGTGCTGATGGCCAGGTAGCGCAACTCGCCGTTACTGGTATTGATGATCTGGTGCGCCTTTTCAGGCCCGCCCGGTGGGCAGGCGATCACATCACCGGCGCGGATTGGAAAGCGTTCGGCTCCCAGGCGGACTTCTCCTTGACCGGCCACGACGTAGAACATTTCCTCATTGACCCGATGACTGTGAAACGGGCTGCCACGCATGCCTGGCTCCAGCACATACAAACGATAACCGAGCTTTTGTGCCCCCAGTTGCTGACCGACACGGGCCAGACGCTGTTGATAGCGACCGGCGGTTTCACCCGTCGGCGCAAACGCTTCGGGCAACGGTTCAAGCTCGACCGAATCCAGATTGAGAATGGGCGGATGCATGGAACCTCCTAGCTGCGGGCAAACGCTACGGCCTTGTGGAATTGCTCGTCTGTCGGCCGTACACCGGTATAGAGCACAAATTGCTCCAGTGCCTGGATCGCGATCACCTCCAGGCCGGTAATGACCCGCTTGCCTTCGGCACGAGCACGCACGATCAATGGTGTTTCCGAGGGAATCGCCACCACATCGAATACAGTTTCCGCTTTTTCGATCACGTCAGGATCAAACGCCAGTTGATCGGCCTCCGCTCCTCCCGTCATGCCGATCGGGGTGACGTTGACCAGCATCTGCGGGCGGCGATTGCCCAGTTCGGCTTGCCACTCATACCCCAACGACTGCGCCAGCGCCCGCCCGGCGCGCTCGTTGCGGGCCACGATCAGGCCGTGTTCATACCCGCCATCGCGCAAGGCGCTCGCCACGGCCTTGGCCATGCCGCCGCTGCCGCGCAAGGCAAAGGTCGAGTCCTTGGGCACCTGGTGTTTTTCCAGCAACTGGGCAACGGCGATGTAATCGGTGTTGTAGGCCTTGAGGTGGCCGTCGGTGTTGACGATGGTGTTGATCGATTGAATGGCGGCGGCAGACGCGTCGAGTTCATCCACCAGGGCAATGCAGGCTTCCTTGAACGGCATCGACACGCCACAGCCACGAATCCGCAGGGCGCGAATGCCGGCAACGGCACCCGGCAGGTCCTCGCTGGCAAAGGCCTTGTAGTAAAAATTCAGGTCCAGCTGCTCATACAGATGATTATGAAAACGCAGACCAAAGTTCCCGGGACGTCCTGAAAGGGACATGCACAGCTGGGTGTCTTTGTTGGGGTTCATCTGCATGGGGAAGCTCCTTCAAATGCACTTTTCGGATGGACGGGATTAGCCCCCCATCGGGTTCTGATCGATCATATAAGCCTGTGCGCAAGGGCTTGAACAGGTCGGTAAGAAAGTCGGTACAGACCTTACACAAAATTTACCCAACGGCCGTGCTGTTTTTCAGAAAAACGCTGTCTTAGAAGTATCCCCGCGACAATCCTTGGGTCTGTTGCAGACACAAGCGCCGGGCTGAAGAACCGAGGAGCTATCATGATCCGTAAAGTCCCCACAGTAGCCTTGCTGATCGGCGCCCTTGCTATCGCAGGACAGGCGCAAGCCCATGGTGGTGGTAATTACTGGCAAGGCCCGGCGGTGTTTGGCGCGATTGTCGGTACTGCCATTGTCGGCTCGGCCCTGATCAACGCGAACCGACCGGTCTATGTCGCACCGCAACCGGTCTATTACCAGCCCGCGCCGGCTTATTACGCACCACCGCCTCCGGTTTACTACCAGCCGGCTCCGGTCTACGTGCAACAACCGATCTACTACGGCCCTGCTCCGGTTTATTACGGCCCACCCCGTGGCTACTACGGCCCTCCTCGTGGCTACTACGGCCATCACTACGGTCGCTGGTAACGGACTCGTCAGGCCCCGCTGAAACAGCGGGGCTTTTTTTGGGGTTTTCAGAGGTCACTTCATTTTCAGCGTGGGCACGGTCCCTTGTAGGAGCCGGCTTGCTGGCGATGGTCGTTAACGATAACGCGTGTGAACTGGATAAACGCGGCGCACTTGAGTCCATCGCCAGCAA
>NZ_AKJJ01000127.1:0-2051 GCF_000282395.1 Pseudomonas sp. GM55
TACATCAGTCGATTCAGCCTGCAGAACAGTGACGGTGGCCTGGCCCACTATTCGGCCACCTTGAGCCCCTGGCTGTGGATGCTGTCGCGCCGCTTCGACTCGCGGATCTTTCAAGAGCAAACCCTCGAAGACATCCTGCGCACAGTGTTCGCCAACTATGGCGCGTTGCCAAGGTTTGAGTTCCGTCTGGAGCAGCCGCTCAAGTCGCACAGCTACATCACGCAATACCGCGAGCACGATCTGGATTTCGTCCTGCGCCTGCTGGAGCGTGAAGGGCTGCTGTTCTACTTCGAGCATATGAAGGCCGAACACCGTCTGATCATCACCGACCACTCCCGCAACCTTGAGCCGTTAGCCCGGCAACCGCGGATCCGCTACCACAGCGCTGCGGTCACCGAGACCGCCGACTCGATTACCCAATGGAGCAGCCATCGGGTTTTGCAGTCCGGCAAGATGGCCATTCAGACGTTCGACTACCGGCAGCCGCGCAATCCGCTGCCGGTCAGCATGCCCAGCCTCAACGCCCAGGGTGAGGTCCCGGCCTACGAAATCTACGACTTTCCCGGTCATTACAGCCACGGTATGCCCGCAGATGGCGAAACGCTGGTGCGTCATCGACTCGAAGCCCTGGAGGTACAGGCCAAGACATTTCAGGGCGCCAGCAACTGTCGCGCCATGCTGCCGGGTTACACTTTCGAACTGACCCAGCACTTCGATCACGACCGTGATCCCCTTGAAGACCGCCAGTTCCTCCTGCTCAAGGTGGAGCACCGCGGCCGCAACAACTACCTGACGGATCAACCGGCGAGCTACGACAACACCTTCGTCTGCATCCGCCACAAGATTGCCTATCGCCCACCGATCATGACGCCCCGACCGACGATTTCCGGGCCGCTCACCGCCATCGTGGTGGGCCCCGAAGGCGAGGAGGTGTTTACCGACGAGATGGCGCGCGTGCAGGTGCGCTTTCATTGGCAGCGGGAGCAGGATGCTGCGCAAAGTACAACCTGGCTAAGGGTGGCCATGCCCAGCGCGGGTGTCGGTTTTGGCCATCAGTTTTTGCCGCGCATCGGTCAGGAAGTGCTGGTGACGTTCCTCGGCGGCGACATCGACCGCCCTCTGGTGACGTCGGTGCTCTACAACGCCGAGCATTTTCCGCCGCGCTTCAGTAACGCCACGGGCTTGCCGGGCAATCGAACCTTATCGGGGGTCCAGACCCGGGAACATCAGGGCAAGGGCTTCAACGAATTACTCTTCGACGATACACCCGGCGCGCTGCGCGCCCGACTGGGCACCACCCATCAGGCCACAGCACTGAATCTGGGCAAGCTCGTCACGCCGCGAACCGACGGGCAGGCCCAGGCACGCGGTCAGGGCGCCGAATTGCGCAGCGATGCCGCGATTGCCCTGCGGGCGGCCCAAGGGCTGTTGTTGACCACCTACGCTCGCCACGAGGCGCAGGGCTCACAGCTGGACCGTGAGGAACTGCTCAAGCTGTTGGCCGAGTGTGGCGAGCTGTTCCAGTCCCTCGGCCAGACCGCCGCTGCCCGCGGCAGCCCGCAGGTCGATACCCAGGGTATCGAGGCGTTGCGCCAGTCGTTGAGCCAATGGCCTGAACCGACCAGCAACAGTCCGGGTGAACCGGTGGTCGCGGTGGCGGCCGAGGCCGGAATCGCCAGCGCCACGCCGCGCTCGCAGGTGCACTACGCCGGCGAGAACCACGACACCACCGCCCAGGATCACCTGCAGTTGACCAGCGGCGCCGCCATGCGCCTGCAAGCCGGTAAAGGCATCAGCGCCTTCGCCCAGGACGAGGGCATCAGCGCCATTGCCAATCGCGGCAAGGTGCTGGTGCAAGCCCAGGACGACGACATGCTGCTCAACGCGCAAAAGAACCTGCACCTGTCGGCGGCTGAGGGCGAAGTGCTCGTCACCGCCCCCACCATCCGCCTGGTGGCTGATGACGGCAGCTACATCAGGATCGGAGGCGGCATCGAGATCGGCACCCAGGGCAAGGCCGTTGTGCATGCCAGCGAGCATGACTGGGTGGG
>NZ_AKJJ01000128.1:0-3286 GCF_000282395.1 Pseudomonas sp. GM55
CCCGCGAAGAGGCCCTCACATTCAACATCAATGTCGACTGACACACCGCCTTCGCGAGCAGGCTCCCACAAGGGATTGCTTAATCATCCTCATGCAACTTGATGCCGCGTTTATGCAACACATAGGGCACCACCAGCACCAGCAGCGTCAGGGCGAGGAAGAACGCCGAGATCGGTTGCGTGACGAACACCGTCCAGTCGCCCTGGCTGATGGACAAGGCGTTACGCAGTTGTTTCTCGGCCATCGGCCCCAGCAGCATGCCGACGATCACCGGGGCGACGGGGAAGTCGAACCGCCGCATCAGCACCCCACCCCAGCCAATCGCCAACATCAGGATCAGGTCGAAGGATGAGTGACGCATGCCATACACGCCGATGGTGGCGAATACAAGGATGCCGGCGTTCAGGTACGGCCGGGGGATTTGCAGCAGTTTGACCCACAGCCCCACCAGCGGCAGGTTCAACACCAGCAGGATCACGTTGCCGATATACAGCGAGGCCACCAGCGTCCACACCAGGTCGGCGGAGGTTTCGAACAGCATCGGCCCTGGTTGCAGGTTGTAGTTCTGGAACGCGGCCAGCAGGATCGCCGCGGTAGCGGACGTCGGGATGCCCAGGGTCAACAACGGCACCAGGGAGCCGGTCGCGCTGGCATTGTTGGCCGCTTCGGGGCCGGCGACACCTTCGATGGCACCCTCGCCCTTGTTGGCGGAAAACTCCTTGGGGTATCGGCTGAGCTTGCGCTCGGTGGAATAGGACAAAAAGGTTGGAATCTCGGCGCCACCGGCCGGAATCGAACCAAACGGAAAACCGATCAGCGTGCCCCGCAGCCACGCCGGCACCGAGCGTTTCCAGTCCGCACGGGTCATCCACAACGAGGTCAGGCGATGCCGTCCTTCGTTTGATTCCCCTTGATAGAGCAGGCTGTACAAGGCCTCGCCAACCGCGAACAAACCGACCGCCACCAGCACCACCTCGATACCGTCGACCAATTCGGGCACGCCGAGGGTGTAGCGGGCAATACCCGAGGTCGAGTCCAGGCCGATCAAACCGATGGTCAGCCCGACGCCGAGTGAAGCAAACCCTCTGAGCATGGAAGCGCCAAGCACCGCCGACACGGTGGTGAACGACAGCACCAGGATCGCGAAGTATTCGGTCGGGCCGAAATTCAGTGCCAGCCTGGCGACGATGGGTGCGAACAGCGTCAGCAAAATCGTGGCGATGGTGCCGGCGACGAATGAGCCTATCGCCGCCGTTGCCAGCGCAGGCCCGGCCCGGCCGTTGCGCGCCATCAGGTTGCCTTCCAGTGCCGTGACCATGGAAGACGATTCACCGGGGGTGTTGAGCAGGATCGAGGTGGTGGAGCCGCCGAACTGTGCGCCGTAATAGATACCGGCGAACATGATCAGCGCGCCAGTGGGGTCGACCTTGGCGGTGATCGGCAACAGCAGGGCCACCGTCAGCGCCGGACCGATCCCCGGCAACACACCGATGGCGGTGCCGAGCAGGCAGCCGATGAACCCCCACATCAGGTTGATCGGCGTCAGTGCCGCTGAAAACCCCATCATCAGGCTTGAAAGAATGTCCACTGAGTCGATCTCCTCTCACAGCCAGATGTTGATCAGCGATGGCAGGGAAACCCCCAGCCCGGCGTTGAACAACCAGTAGATCGGTAGAGTCAAGGCAATGCCGATGGCCAGGTCCCGCACCGGATGACGGCTGCCAAACCCCCGCGCCGAACAGGCAAACAGCAACCCGGCGGCCAGCACAAAGCCGATGAGGTTGATCAGCACCGCCACCCCGACAAGCCCCGCGGTCACCCAGGCCGCACCGGTTTTTCCAGCGGGCACCGTGGCGACGTCGTTATCCAGCTCGCGAAAGCCGCCACTGATGGCCTGATACCCCAGCACCAAGCCCACTGCACCCAGAAACGCCGCCACGATATAGGGATAAACGTACGCCGGGAGGATGACGAAACCCATTTCAGGCGGAAAACGGTAGGCGCCAATCGCCAATACGACGCTGATGGCGATCAGGCCGATGCCGACCGCCAATTGCGTCGGCACCACTGCGCGCAGTGTGGCCATCTCAAAGCAGCCCGACCTTGACCAGCATCGCGCGCAACCGTGCGTGTTCCTCGTCGACGAATTTGCCGAACTCATCGCCGGTCAGCACGCTGGGCGTCCAGGCGTTAGTCTGGAGATTGTCCTGCCAGACCTTGCTGTTGGTGGCGGCCACGACAGCGTCGATCACCTCTTTACGCTGCTCCGGGGTAAGGCCCGCTGCACCGTAAACGCCGCGCCAGTTGCCGATCGTCACGTCGTAGCCGCTTTCCTTGAGGGTCGGTGCATCAATGCCGGGCACGCGCTCCGGCGCACCGATGGCCAGGACCCGGAACTGACCGGTCTTGATGTATTGGCCAAGCTCCGCGTAACCGCCGGTGATCACCTTGAGCTGGCCGCCCAGCGCCTGGGCAACCACTTCGCCGCCCCCACCAAACGCCACGTAGTTCACCTTGTTGACCGGCACGTCCAGCTTGCCCGCCAGCTCGGCAATGCCGATGTGATCCACCGAGCCCTTGGAGCCGCCGCCCCAGGTGATGCTCGTTGGGTTGGCCTTGAAGGCCTTGATCAGGTCATCGAGGGTCTTGTACTCAGACTCCTTGCGCACGGCGATCACGTTGTACTCCGTGAACAGCCGGGCAATGGGCGTCACATCCTTCAGGCTGATCTGTGGTTTGTTCTGCTCGATGCCCGCGACCATGATCGCGCCGACCACCAGCAACGCGTTCGGGTCACCCTTGGTGCTGTTGGCAAACTGCGCCAGCCCCAGGGTCCCGCCTGCCCCGCCCTTGTTCTCGAAGGTCACGGCCTTGGCCGTATTGGCCTCGACCATGGCCTTGCCCAGTACCCGGGCGGTCTGGTCGTAGCCACCGCCCACCGAGCCCGGGGCCATGAATTTCACGGTATCCAGCGCGAAGGCGGGGGCGACAAGCACGGCAGCGGTCAAACCGGCGGCCATGCAGCGACTGAAACGACGGATCAAAGCGGACATGAGCATCTCCTGATTGCATTGTTTTTATAGGTGCCGCTTGCCCATCGAGGTGCTCGACGGGCATGGGCCTGCGAACAAGCTTAGGCCATGGATCCGTGGGTTGATCTGTTTTGCTGAAACCACTGTAGGAGCGAGCTTGCTCCGGGCGGCGTTCCGACGATGGACGTCAACGATAACGCGGGCTGTCTGAATCCCCGCGGTGTCTCGGCGTTTTTCGCGAGCGAGCTCGCTCC
>NZ_AKJJ01000129.1:0-3054 GCF_000282395.1 Pseudomonas sp. GM55
CAAAAATGTCTTGGCTCATGGAATCTCTCTCGCCTTTTTTTGATTTTTCGAGATCAGAGGCGAACGCTTCAAATCTGGTAGAACTGCCGATACCACTTCACAAACTCGCCGACGCCGGTTTCGAGCGTCACCTGCGGGCTGAAACCCACCCACTCGGCCAGTGCCGAGACATCGGCCCAGGTCTTGACCACATCACCGGCCTGCATCGGCATGTAGTTGCGCCGGGCCTGCAGGCCCAGGGCGGATTCCAGACAGTCGACGAAATCCAGCAACGCCACCGGCATGCCCCGCCCGATGTTGAAGAGCCGGTTGACCCCGGCGGCGCCTTGCGGCACCGGCGGCTTCGGCCGTAGCCGGGCGATACCTTCGACAATGTCGTCGACGTAGGTAAAGTCGCGCGACATCTGCCCCTCGTTGTAAATGTCGATGGGCAGGTCTTTGAGGATGGCGTCGGTAAACTTGAACAGCGCCATGTCCGGGCGCCCCCACGGACCGTAGACGGTAAAAAAGCGCAGGCCACTGGCTTTCAGGCCATACAGATGGCAGTAACTTTCGGCCAGCAGTTCATTGGCGCGCTTGCTGGCGGCGTACAGCGAAACGGGATGTTCGACAGGATCCTCGACACTGAATGGCATCTTGCTGTTGGTGCCGTACACCGAACTGCTCGAGGCGTAGATCAGATGCTCGGGGCGATGGTGGCGACAGGCTTCCAGCACATTGAGGAAACCCACCAGGTTCGATTGCCCATAGACATCCGGGTTGTCCAGCGAGTAGCGCACGCCAGCCTGGGCGGCCAGATGCACCACCTCGGTAAAACCGTGTTCCTGGAACAGGTTCATCAGGGCCGGTTTGTCGACGATGTCCATTTTCTGGAAACGAAAACCCGGCAAAGTCTCCAGCACCTTGAGGCGCGCGTGCTTGAGTTCCACGTCGTAGTAGTCGTTGAGGTTGTCGATACCGACAACGTCCTGACCTTCGCGGCACAAACGCTGGACCGTATGAAAACCGATGAAACCGGCCGCACCGGTGACCAGAACGGTCATTGGACGCACGCCTGCGACTGCGTCACGATCGACGCGAAATTACTGATCCAGACACTTGTCAGCTTCATGTGTAGTTCCTGCTCCTGGCGTCATTCCACGCATCGTTTCGTTATGAAGCTTATAAAACAGAAACATTTCAGTTTCGATAAGGCCGTGCACTACATCAGCAAAAAAAAAGTATTTGGCCGAAATAGCCGCTACTATTTGGCCGATCCGTCATGTGGCTTGTAAAACCGGAACAAACCGATATCCACGGTCCTGATGTATCCCTCGGCCCAATCCGGGTTGACGGTACGGTCATGGAAATACAGGGCACCCTGCGTGCGATCCGGCAGTTCCTTGTTCAGGGCCTTGCGCGCGATTTCCTTGGCCATCGCGTAAGGTGCCTCTTCCTGCGCCGAATCGGATTTGCCGTCACACCACCAGGAGAACTGGCAACTCCTGGTCTCGGAACCCTGCTTGACCACTTTGCACACCGTGTCCGGAAAGCCCTCGTGGCCCAGGCGATTCATGACCACGTTGGCCACCGCCTCCATGTCGGCGGCGTCCTTGCCCTTGGCTTCCCAGTAAATCGAGCGAGCCAGGCAAGTGATCGCATCGTCCAGGGGCGCGGCACCCGCCGGGTCAACGGCCTGGACTTCGGACGGGGTAATGGCTTCAGCCTTGGGTGCCGGCGCGGGGTTGCTGTTCTCGGCGGCCTTCTGCTCCAGCACTTCGGCCTTGTTCTCGGCCGCTTGCTGTTTTTGCTCTTGATCCCCGGCGGATACCGGGCCGGCAAGCAACGAGAGGGCGAGGCAAGTGGCGATCCAGTCGAGGCGCATGATCGGTGTCACTCGGCGAACGGTTCGATGCAGTGTAGTAGTGAAATGTTTTCATCCGCCCCACTACACTCTGGATAATTCCGTTGTCCTGGATGGGCCAACTTCGCGCATCATGGGCGCAATCTGCTCAAAAGGGGATATTCATGGGTTTCATCTCATCCGCAAAGGGTTTGGCCGGTTTGTCACTGGGCCTGGTATTGGCCGCCAACGCCTCGGCGGCGGACGAATCGCAATTGATCGAATCGATCAACGTCTACCGCAGCCAACTGCAGCGCTGTGCCGGCCAGGTTTCCTCGGAACTGCCGCCACTGTCGGCCGACCCGCGCCTGGTGCTGACCGCCCCGAGCATCGGCAATCTGCAGCAGGCCATGGCCACGGCGGGTTATCCCATGAAGAATGTGCAGGTCATCAGCCTGTCCGGGCCTCGCGATGCAGCCTCGGCGATGAAGGCGATTCAGGAGAGTTTTTGCCAGATCGTCCTCGACCCGCAATTCGTCGATGTCGGCGTCAGCCGCCAGGACCGTGAATGGCGCATCGTGGTCGCACGGCCGTTGTTGAGCGCACGCCTGGGCGACGCGCAGGCCGAGGGCCAGAAGTTGCTGACCGAAGTCAATGCAGCACGCACCCGGCCACGCCAGTGCGGTGCGCAATCCTTTGCCGCCGCGCCAGCCCTGGCCTGGAACGCCACGCTGGCCACCGCCGCCGAAGGCAACTCGCGCTCCATGGCCAACCACAACTACTTCGATCACAAGGACCGCGACGGCCGCACACCGGGTGACCGCGCGGAACTGGCCGGCTACGACTTCCAGCAGATCGGCGAAAACATCGCCGCCGGGCAAGACACGCCACACAAGGTGGTCGAAGGCTGGCTGTCCAGCCCCGGCCATTGCGCCAACCTGATGAACCCGCAGTTCCGCGAACTGGGCGCCGCTTACGCGACCGACCCGAAAAGCGATGCAGGGATTTACTGGACGGCGATGTTTGGGGCGCAGTAAAGACAAGACTTTGAGTGTGTCACGGACGGGCCATCCAACGGGGCACCTGTAGGAGCGAGCTTGCTCGCGAAAAACGTCTGAACAACACGATCAATCAGACAGCCCGCGTTATCGTTGACGTCCATCGCGAGCAAGCTCGCTCCTACAGGGGAACGCGTTCAATTGCGATCAGGCCGGCCAGTAGGCCGCCTCGCT
>NZ_AKJJ01000130.1:0-638 GCF_000282395.1 Pseudomonas sp. GM55
GGCCACAACACCGGATATTCACCCCTCCCATGGATGTTCTTCCGTGAAGCCAGACAATCCTTCAACGCCGCCAACCCCCGTTCCTTGTAGAACAGATGCAGCGGATACACATCCAGGAACAGCGTGGTATTGCCCATGGCCAGCATCTCGTACGCGAACCCATACAGCCGTTGTGCGTACGACAGCGAGCCGTCGCCAGCTCCGAGGGTGCCGCCCGGTACGGGGTTGTTGCGGTTGGCCTGTTCGTAGTCGCGCTGGCGCTGTTCGAACTCGCGTATTTTCGCCCGTTTTTCCCACTCGCTGCGGCTGAGCAAACCCACCAGTCCTTGCCTGGCACTGTGCTTCAAGTGCTCCGTGGCCTGGTATTCGGCGTGGATCCTGTCGATCGATTCAGCCGCGTGCAGCAGGCCGCAGCCCACCTGCTTGGAGGCGAAGGCGGCCAGGCCGGCCCACTGGAAGCGCGGATCGTGGCGCCACAGTCCGGCGTAGGCGGCATTGATCGCCTGGTTGCGTGCCTTGGGGTCGGCAATCAGCTGGCCGCCCGGCGCCACGATGTTTTCGACCCGTTGTTGATACCCGCGCCAGTAGTTCTCGCAGAGCCGCCCCGGCCATTCGCTGAAGGTCGGCACAGAGGGTTT
>NZ_AKJJ01000131.1:0-1001 GCF_000282395.1 Pseudomonas sp. GM55
TCAGAATCGCCAGGTCATGTTCCCGGCCAAGGCTTGAATCCAGGCATTGTCGAATTGACCGGAAACTCGATTGCCCGATACGGATTTGGCCTGGTCCACCGGCATGTCGCCGAGCCAGACCATGGCCCAACTGACGTTGACATCGGTGTCCTTGTTCAGAGCATAGGTGGCTCCTGTCGCAATGCGCCAGGATTCGCCCATCGGCACGACCACGCTGCGATTGCTATCCGAGACGGCACTGCTGTCGTAGGCCACGCCGAAGTTCCACAACCACTGCTCGGTGGCCTGGTATTGCGCGCCAAGGGACAGGTGCCAGGTGTCCTTGAAGCCGGCGTCGACCGTTGTCGATTGCGCTCCAAACGCCGTGGTGTCGACCTCTACGGCGATGTCGCCGAACTCGGACCAGTCCTGCCAGTTGGCCGAGGCGAGCAAGGCCCATTGTCGGTCCAGTTGCTGGAACAGGCTCAGGGTGACGGTCTGCGGCACCTTCATGTCGAGTTCGGTTTCGGTGTTGTTGACGCGCTCGAGCAGGCGGCCGTCGCCCTTGACGTCCAGCCGGTCCTCGAAGTCCAGGTCGACCTGACTGGTATAGGTCAGGCCGATGCGCGTACCGGGTTGCGGGGCGTAGATCACCCCGACGTTGGCGCCATAGCCCCAGGTGTTGTCCCGGTATTTGAATTGGCCGTCAGAGCGGTCGGTGAAGCCGAAAGGGGAGCGGTCGATGGCCGTGTCTGCCTTCAACATGCCGTACATGGCCTTGATGCCCAGGCCGACCGACCACTGCTCGTTGAAGCGATAAGCCACGCTCGGTACCAGCGACAAGCCAAGCAGGCTGGAGTTTTGCGCGAAAAAGCGGCCTGACCAATCGTTGTCGTAATTGACCGCCAGGCCGAAGTCGCCGTACTGGCCGAAACCGACGCTCCAGTGCTCGTCCAGTTCATGGCTGATGAAGAAGCTGCCACCGGGAATCGGATCGAGGGCATTGCCGCTGCCGCTGCCCG
>NZ_AKJJ01000132.1:0-572 GCF_000282395.1 Pseudomonas sp. GM55
CCGTTGGCGATGGTCAGGTCGGCATTGGTGAAACCGCTCACCGCCTCACTGAAGGTAATGGTCACCAACGAGGTTTCGCCGATTCTCAGCGCCGTGTCCGCGACCACAATGGTGGCCGTCGGGCGTACGGTGTCGATGGCGTAGTTGTTGGAGTCGGTGGTGCCGCTGCCCACGTTACCGCTGGCGACAGCCTGCACACCGGTGTTGTCCAGAGTGATCAGATTGGTCGTGTCGGTGATGCTGGCGGTCGGGGTAAAGGTCGCGGTCCAGGTGATGCCGCCGTCGCTGCTGCTGACTGCAGTCAAGGTGCCGTTGGCGATGGTCAGGTCGGCGTTGGTGAAGCCGGTCACCGCTTCGCTGAAGGTAATGGTCACCAGCGACGTTTCACCGATTTTCAACGCATTGTCGGCCACCACGATGGTCGCCGTCGGCAGCACCGTATCGATGGTGTAGTTGCCGGAGTTGGTGGTACCGCTGCCGGTGTTGCCCGCCAGATCGCTGACCCCGGTGTTGTTCAGGGTGATCAGGTTGCTCGAGTCATTCACGCCGACGGTCGGGGTAAAGGTCGCGGT
>NZ_AKJJ01000133.1:0-746 GCF_000282395.1 Pseudomonas sp. GM55
TAGCGATGGTTGCCGTGCTGCCAGCGGTGTAGGTGGTATCACCGATGGTGAAGTTGACCACGCTGACCGGGCCGTCAACGCTGCTCGTGCCGGTGAGGACACTGCCGGTCAGGGCGGTGTCTTCCGCGGTGGTTACACTTTCATTGGCGTCCGTGAAGTTGTCGTTGACCGGCGTAACGCTGATGTTCAGGGTCGAAGTGTCGTTGGGTCCCGAACCGTCGGTGACGGTGTAGGTGACGGTCGGCACCGTGCCGTTGTAGTTGGCGGCCGGGGTGAAGGTGTAGGCCCCGTTCGCCGCGATCACCAGGGTACCGACGTTGGCGATGGTCACCGTCTGGCCGGCGTTGAACGTGCCAGTCACACCGTCGATGGTGAAGTTGACCACGCTGACCGGGCCGTCGACGCTCGAGGTGCCGGTGAGGACGCTGCCGGTCACGGCGGTGTCTTCCAGGGTCGAGACCGTTTCGCTGGCGTCGGTGAAGCTGTCGTCGACCGGGGTGACGCTGATGTTCAGGGTCGAAGTGGCGTCTGTGCCGGAACCGTCGGTGACGGTGTAGGTGACCGTTGGTACCGCGCCGTTGTAGTTGGCGGCCGGGGTAAAGGTGTAGGCCCCGTTCGCTGCGATCACCAAGGTACCGACATTGGCGATGGTCGCCGTGGTACCGGCCGTGTAAGTGGTTGCACCGATGGTGAAGTTGACCACGCTGACCGGACCGTCGACGCTCGAGGTACCGGTCAACACGCTG
>NZ_AKJJ01000134.1:0-34396 GCF_000282395.1 Pseudomonas sp. GM55
CTCCCCCATGTATCGGTATTGCTCCCCTCCTCCCTCAATCAACTGAGTGAGGAGGTACCCTCTTTGCTCTCGCGAATATTGTGGTTGCGCCTGAACAGATTCCCCGCGTCGTACCGCTGCTTGACCTTGAGCAGGCGCTCGTTATCGCTGCCGAGCAGTACCGTACGTGACGAGTTGTCGGCAAACGAGTAGTTGGAATACGCAGCGGCGCCATCGTTACCCGCGGTTCCCAGCGCGGCCGCCTTGACCCAGTGGATAAAGGTCTGGTCGTCCCCGGCTTCGCTCCAACGGGCGGAAAACAGGATGCCGTAGCCTCTCGCCTGGAGCGGGAAAGCCGAATCGACTGGCGTTGCCGAACGCCGTGCCTTGTTCAGATGCTCGATGGTGATACTGCAGCGCTTGCCTGGCATGCTGGACGCCGCGGTCAGCAAGGCATCCATGGTGTCGCTGGTAAAATCATCCAGGCAAATCGATTTCCAGTACCCGCGCATCGGCGGCTGGAACCTGTCGTCGAACCAGGTCTGCCAGGCCCTGAAGTCATCCGTGACGTACTGGTGGCTGCCCGCAAGATCCAGCGCCTCTTCCAGCGCCCTGATGGCACCGATGTCCTGATAGTCGCTGAGGCAGAAATCGATCGATAACACACAGCGGTCGCTATCCACACCAGGGGTAAAGACAGGCGCCAGCACCAGGTTCGCCGGGCAGTCCTGCTCCATATGGTTCCCCAGTTGCACAAGCACCCGCAGAACATCCTGGGGAGCCACCGTGATCGAGCCACAGTAGACCTTGGGCAGCGTCGACAGCCGATAACGAAACTCCAGCACCACGCCAAAATTGCCGCCACCGCCACGAAGAGCCCAGAGCAGATCCTGGTGCTGCGGGTCCTCGGCCCTGACGACCTCGCCACTGGCAAGCATCAAATCGGCGCCGACCAGGTTGTCGCAGGTAAACCCCAGGGTGCCGACAAACCAGCCGATCCCGCCACCCAGCGTCAGCCCGGCAATCCCGGTATCGCTGACCGTCCCGGTCGGCACCACATACCCCTGGGGGCACAAGGCCGCGTCCATATCTCGCAAGCGAGCCCCCGGCTGCACACGGGCAATGCCCTGAAGCGCATCGATCTGGACGCCGTTGAAGCCAGAGAAATCGAGTAGCACGCCGCCTTCGGTCGAACCAAAACCGGCAATGTGATGCCCACCACCACGGATGGCGAGTTCAAGCTGGTTATCGGCAACCAGCCTAAGCACCGCTCCAATGGCTGCGCGATTCAGGGTACGGACGATGAGCAACGGATGCAGGTCGTGAATCCGGTTATAGACCTGACGCCTTTCCTCGTAACCAGGCTCTCCGGGAAAGAGCAGTTCGACCGCCTCGTACCCCTGCAGCGCCTGCCGCAGGCGTGTTTGCGTTGTAACGTCGTTCATCCTGGCTCAGCCTTCCAGCTCTGCAACAAGCGGCGAACCGGAGTCCATGCGCCGGGCGTGGCGGTTCGTGTCCAGGTTGCGGTTATAAAGATTCCTGTCGGTGCCCTGCTGCATGAAGTGCAGGATCGAACCCACGGCCACACTCGCCATCTCGTCCCACACCGCCGAAGTCATGGCGCCCACATAAGGCGTACAGATGAAACGATCATCCGGCAGGTCGAGCATCTCGATCGGCATGTTGAGGGTCTTGCCATCCTTGATCAGCGGCGGCGCATCCCAGTTCTTGTCGTCGAACGCCGCGCCGACGATCTTCTCCTCGACAAGGGCCTTGTAGACCGCCTGGCCATCAACCAGGGACGACGCCGAGGTATTGATCAGGACCGCGGTGGGTTTCATCAGGGACAACTCATGTTCCCCGATGAAGCCCAGGGTCGAATCGTTGTACGGACACGCCAGGATCACCACGTCGCTGGTTTCCAGCAGCGCTTCCAGCGACAGCCGTTGCGCTTGGGTATCGCGCTCTACATCGGGCTTTTGCGAGTTGGCGGTGTAGACGATCCTGGAGTTGAACGCATCGTGCATCATCCTCGCCACCCGAGAGCCGACCTTGCCCATACCGATGATGCCGATCACCGCATCCTTGAGCAGCGGGGTGTCAGTTTCGTGCAGGCGGCCATTTTTCTGCTCGGTGTGGAAGTAGATCAGCTTGCGGCGCAAGGCAATGACCAGCCCCACCAGGAACTCGCCCATGGCTTCGTACATCACTTTCAAGCCCGGGGTGTTGGTCACCGCGATACCCAGGCGATCAGCCGCCTCGATATCGACCAGGTGCTCGGCGCCAGACGCCAGGCAGGCCACCAGCTTTAACTTCCCGGCCTGTTGCAGTATCTCTTCGGTGAGGATCTCTTCACCGGCATGCATATAGATGTGGGCGTCACTGATAGCGGAAATAACGCGCGCCTGATCGGGAAACGACTCGGAAATCAACGCCACCTCATACTGCGAGGGATTCAATTCAGAGATATAGCGTTGAGCTAAACGATTAGCCCCGGAAATAACGACTTTAATTCGTTCCGACACAGTGACACCCCAATAAGTTTTAATGGAATATTAAATTTCAAACGCCAAAATATGACGCCCTGAAAACAACAGTGATAATTGACAAACCCTGCCAGCGATCAAGCAAGGCTACACAACATCCAATAAAACAAGATGCTGAGCGTCAGGCAGGACCGGGCAAAAAGCCAATGACAGACTTAGGAACTCGTTATGAGAGCTGATTCGGGATAACAATAAATAGCGGGAACCAAGAGAATAAACAACATACACATATCCTTATGAGTACGGTGCAATGCAGCACCAGACAATAACAATGCATCCTTTGCATCTCTGAACTTTAAATCCACGTAAAAAGTTCAGGACCACATAAAAAATCAATATGCCTTCCGTGTCAAGATTTTTCCCAGGCACAGAAAGAAAAAAATTACACTTTAACTACATCTCGACAATTGGCACGATACAGGGATATCCCCGGAATTTGCCAAAAAACCAATTAACCACCACGTGAATTCGAGAGACTGACATTCACAAGGAAAGTTCCTACACTTAATTACTCCCATTCGCACAGACTCGCTGTTGACAGTACCCCAACACCTCCTATCTATTAAAAATATATATACACCGCATCGGCAAGGAAGCCTGTGAATGAATGCCCTTATTGCGCCCAGAAAAAAATAATCTTTGTCGGTTTTGGCTCTATAGCAGAGTTGTTCGTTGCACTACTTAGTAAAACTCACGACCTGGATAGTATCGAGCTCGTCGCCATCGATCCGTTGCGCCCGCAGCTCTCACGCAGGGCTTCGAATATGTTCACAGGCAAATCTCCCCGGCGAGATCGATACAGGCTTGTCTTGACTGGACACTGGCCGTTCGACGGCAGTTCAACCACAGATAGCGGGGCCGGAAATACCCTTGGGATCGCTAGAGAGAGGAGCAGCAAGCCAACTGGTGGCTGCCGCTCCTGAGGGGGATTACTGCTCCTCGGCCTTCTGCTCCTGGCAGTCCTTGAGCAGTTGCTGTTCCTTGGCGGTATGGTCGGCCTCCAGGAAGCTCAACAGGCCGGTGTCGCCCTTGGTGTGCCAGCGGTAGCTGTTCTGCTCGTCGTCGGCGACATACAGCGCGCCGGAACCGGAGCGCGCGATATGCATCGGTATCAGTTGGCCCTTGTAATACAGGGTGGCGAACGAGGCGCCATTATCGATGTTCAGGTACGCCGCCTGCACTTCTACCCCACCCTCACAGCGGTAGCTGGCCACGCTGCTCTGGTACGCCGGCTGCTCCGGCTCAGCCGGGGTCGTCGCGGCTTGGGCGAACAACGGCGCCAGCAGCAAGGTGGTTCCCAGAATCGTTGAAATCTTCACTGCACATCTCCTTGTTCAATACTCCTTTTATAGCGAGTCCCTTTACGACGAATTCGAGGCTCCCAAGTTCAGGCCTGGCTGTCTCAAAGCATTCGCAATTTGCGACAGTCTGTATCCGGCGCCCTTTCGCCACCGAAAATAAACCCTTTTTAAATCATCGACTTAAGCACCAGCTAAAACTGGCACAGGGGTTGCGAAAGCCCTCGCCTCACGCATAACAAGAGGTTCTGTCATGGCTATTGCAACCCTGCTCCCCGCCACCACCGCTTTTATCCAGCGCGCCCCGCGCATGCTGATCGGCGCCGAATGGGTCGAGGCCGCCGACGGCCAGACCATGCCTCTGCACAACCCGGCCACCGGAGAGATGTTGTGCGTGGTGCCACGGGCAACGCCAGAAGATGTCGACCGCGCGGTACTCGCCGCCCGCCAGGCGTTCGACGATTCGGCCTGGACCCGCACCCGCCCCCGGGAGCGGCAGAACCTGCTGTGGAAACTCGCCGACCTGATGCAGCGCGACGCCGAGTTGCTGGCGCAACTGGAATGCCTGAACAATGGTAAAAGCGCGGCGGTGGCCCAGGTGATGGACGTGCAACTGGCCATCGACTTCCTGCGCTACATGGCCGGCTGGGCGACCAAGATCGAAGGTTCCACGGTTGACGTATCGGCACCGCTGATGCCCAACGACCAGTTCCACAGCTTCATCCGCCGCGAAGCGGTGGGCGTGGTCGGCGCCATCGTCGCCTGGAACTTCCCGCTGTTGCTGGCCTGCTGGAAACTCGGCCCGGCCCTGGCCACCGGTTGTACCGTAGTGCTCAAACCCGCCGACGAAACCCCGCTGACCGCACTGAAACTCGCCGAGCTGGTGCTGGAAGCCGGGTATCCCGAAGGCGTGTTCAATGTGGTCACCGGCACCGGCATCACCGCCGGTTCGGCCTTGACCCACAACCCGCTGGTGGACAAGCTGACCTTCACCGGCTCCACCGCCGTGGGCAAGCAGATCGGCAAGATCGCCATGGACTCCATGACCCGGGTCACCCTGGAACTGGGCGGTAAATCGCCGACCATCGTCATGGCCGACGCCGACCTGAAAACCGCCGCGGCCGGGGCCGCCAGCGCAATTTTCTTCAATCAGGGTCAGGTCTGCTGCGCGGGCTCGCGGCTGTATGTGCAGCGCAAGCATTTCGACAATGTGGTGGCGGACATCAGCGATATCGCCAACGCCATGAAACTCGGCAACGGCCTGGACCCGAGCGTCGAAATGGGGCCGTTGATCTCGGCGCGGCAGCAGGAGCGCGTCTACGGGTACATCGAAAAGGGCCGGGAAAGCGGTGCAACCATCGCCTGCGGCGGCGAGCAGTTTGGCCCGGGGTTCTTCGTCAAGCCGACGGTGATTGTCGACGTCGATCAGAAGCACTCTCTGGTACAGGAAGAGATCTTCGGCCCGGTGCTGGTGGCCATCCCGTTCGATGACGAAGCCGATGCCTTGCGCATGGCCAACGACAGCCCCTACGGCCTGGGGGCGAGCATCTGGTCCAATGACCTGGCGGCGGTGCACCGGATGATTCCGCGCATCAAGTCAGGCTCGGTGTGGGTCAACTGCCACAGCGCCCTGGACCCGGCGCTGCCGTTCGGTGGCTACAAGATGTCCGGGGTCGGGCGAGAGATGGGGTATGCGGCGATCGAGCATTACACGGAGCTTAAGTCGGTGTTGATCAAGTTGTGATTCGTAGTGTTCTTCAGGCCGCCTTTGCGGGCGGCCATTCCAGCCACTACGCCGCTGTTTCGCGGCCCTGCGGTTGACCCACCTCATATTTTGCGCCGGCCCGAAGCGCGTGACGAAGTTTCAGGGCCGGCCGCTCGACGCAGTAGTACGAAACGCCGCTCAAAAGCAATGACAGGGCCAGCACTGTTGCAACGATGTACCCGTCGTAGGCAACCGGCCAAAAAGCGCGCAGGAAGTACATCACCACAAAGTGATTCAGGAACACGCCGTAGCTGATGTTCCCGAGGAACTCGTCTACCCGATGAAATTTGAGCTTTGTCAGCAGGTACACGGCGGGTACGCCCAACGCTATGCCAGCGGTCACCTCAGCGTTGAACGGCCGGCGCTCAATCAATCCGGCCATGATCGCCGCGAACATCAGCGTCGCAACCACGGCGGTTCCGGCAGCGATCGCTACCCCCTTCGGCTGCGCCTTGTACAGGTAGCTGCCGCACAGGAACATGAACAGCACGCCCGGCAATAGACGGTAGCCGTACAGGTCGGTGTTGATGAAACCCAGGCACGCGGCCATAAAGACGACGACGGAAAGTGCAAACGCAACGCCCCGCGCCCTGTAGATGATCAGCAAAGGGATCACCAGGTAGAAGCACATCTCAAGCCCCAATGACCAGGCCGGCGGCAAGATCAACGATCCCGCCGCTCCGAACATGTAGAAGCCGAGTGGCACAATAGTCAGACTTGCGGCGATGTTGCGCAGCGTCAACTCGGCCGCTTGAGGCGTGCCGGGCAGCAGGAAATAGATCACCGCACAGGAAACCACGAAGTAGAACAGGAATTGAGGATAGAGCCGCAGGGCGCGGTCCAAGTAGAACAGGCCGACTTTCTCCGGCGCCTTGTAGTTGCGTTCGATCAGCGAGGTCATCACGAAACCGCTGATGATCAGGAAGGAAATCACGGCAATCACGCCGGGGTTTAGCCCCATGAACGTCTTGCCCATATGAGAAACGGCCACCAGTACGGCCAATAGCAGTCGATAGGCTCCCACTTACACCCCAAAAATCCTTGTCGTTATGGCGCGTAAATTACGATGCTTTGCGCTGGGAGAACAGGCTTTTCGCCGGATCCGGACGTTCTTCATTCAAGGTTTGAAACCCTGACCCAGCAACCAGCTGCGAACCATCCGCCCCTGCTCCACCGTCAACCCGGCCAATACCTGATCCGCCGGCTCTCCCTGCTTTAACCTCTGCACCAACGCCGCCACCTCAACCCCCTGCACATGCCAGATGCCCAACGGCTGATCTGCCGTGATCACCACTTCGGCCTCGTCGACCAAACCATCACGCAACACCGGCGCCCGCTCGATCCTCAGCGCATTGAAGTCCGCCTCGGCATGAGCCACCTCGGCGTCGGGCCAGTTCCGTCGTGCCTGCCAGAAAGGCTGGTCCGGCCAGCGCTGCTCATCGGCATAGAAATCCCGGCCGATCCGCGCAAAACGCAAAAACAACTGCTCGACCCGCTGTTGGTGGAAACGCTGGGCCAGGGCCGCTCGTTCAGGCTTGCACAGCAGCGTGTTGATCACCACCGGCGCCTGCAATGCCGAAGACAAAGACTGAAAAATGCCATTGCCTGACAGCGGGTCGACGGCCATTGCCGCATCGCCGACCCGAATCCAGTTTTCGCCACACACCCGCGGGCTCAGAATCGCCGTGCTGCTGCGGGCGTGCAGTTGCAGGTCAGATTCCGCTTCGCCCGCAAAAAATGTGGCGGCCAGCGTCGAACCCTGGCGCCGCTGCCGGCAGTAATCGAGCAACATGGCCTTGCCCGGCAACCCGGCACTGGCCACGTCCACCGTCCATTGCCAGTAGCACTGGCCGTCGGCACGCCGTGCCATCCACGCCCAGCCGTCCTCGAGGCTTTCCACCGCGCTGGCGGTGCTGCCCGGCGATCCTTGCCAGCGATTGAGCAAACTGACCGTCTCAGGCCCACGCAAGCCTTTGCCGATAGCGGGGGCCTGACGTCCCCGGGCTTCCACGAGAAACAGCGCGAGCAGCGGTTCGCGGCCGTCGATTTCGATTCGATGGCCATTGGCCGATGACTGAACCGTCAGCACCCGGCCTTCGATCAGCTCAACCCCCGCCAGACGCAAATCCTCGCGCAGGCCCTGGTCAAAAACCGGGCGGTCAAGCAAGTATTCGACGTTCTGCGCATGCTGCTGGCCATTCCACGAGACCTGGCGCTGGGACGGCAACGCCGCATCCGCCAATGCGTGCTGCAGGCCCGCGCCGCGCAAGGCTTCCAGCACCCGCACGGACACGCCTTCGAGTGCCGCAAACCGGCGCCATTCGCTGATCAGCGTGACGCCATGGCCCAGGCGCCGCAACCCCAGCGCGACGGCGGCCCCCGCCGGCCCGGCACCCAGAATGACGATGTCGGTCATGGCCCGAATCGCCGTTCAGGACCACGGTAACGGGCATGTTCACGCAACCACTGGATGACTTGCTCATTGCTGGCGCCGGGTTGTTCGGTGAGGAACCCGGCAATGTGCCCGCTCAACGCGGCACAACCGAGGCTCGCCCCGGATTGCCCCGGATAAGTGCCCTGCACACACGCGGCGAAATCCGCCTGGGCGCTGTCGAGCCACGACCATTCCTGCTCGGCGCACCGTGCATCGCCGGTCACCCGCAACACTTGCGGATAGTTGGCCGGAAACACCCCTTCGCCCTGGGCCGGACTCGACGCACACAGCAGCACGCCCCGTGCCACCGCCGCCGCGCAAGCCGCGCGCAACAGGCTGCGATCCTGACGCAAGCCAAGGCTCAGATTGATCATTCGCACGTCCTGGGTCAGCAGCCAGTCAATCGCCGTGGCGATCTGCAAGGCGCTGGTGACGCCCCGCTGGTCGAACACCTGGGCTACGCAAAACTGCGCCGAGGGTGCACGCCGACCGATCGCCTCGATCACCGCACTGCCATGCCCCAGCGGATCGTCGCGCAAGTCGCCTTCGGCCAGGCCGTCTTCAAGCAATGAAAAGCGCCGACCGGCGATCACTTGCAGCCGTTGTGCCGCTGAATGGCCGCTGTCCACCACACCAATGCGCAACTCAGGTTTCATGCAGCACCGTTTTCGAGGTCAGCACGCCGTCGAGCAATTCGAAACGCAGATCGGCATCGGCCAGGGTTGAAGGGCGATGGCTGATCAGGATGCGCGTGCGTCCGGCAAACAAGCGGTCGATGGCATCGATGACTTCGCGCTCGGTGGCTTCATCCACCGCGGACGTAGCTTCATCGAGTACCAGAATCAAAGGGTCCTGCAACAGCGCCCGGGCAATCGCGATGCGTTGCTTCTGCCCGCCGGACAACTGCTGACCGCGCTCGCCCAACGGACTGTCGAGGCCTTCGGGCAACAACTCGATCAGGCTGTCGAGTTGCGCCAGCCGCGCCACTTCGGCAATCGCCTCGCGGCTGGCGTCCGGCACCGCATAGGCCAGGTTGTCGGCGAGGCTGCCGCGAAACAGCACGATGTCCTGGCTGACCACCGCAATGCACCGCCGCAACTGGAACAGATCCAGTTCGCGCACATCGACGTCGCCCAGCAGCACCCGGCCCGATTGCGGATCGTGATGACGTTGCAGCAGGTCGATCAGGGTGGATTTACCCACGCCCGAACCGCCGCTGAGAGCCACTTTCAAACCGTAGGGGATCCGCGCCTCTATGCCGCGCAGGGTCGATTGGCGACCGGGATGGGCGAAGTGCACGCTGTCGAACCAGAGATCGCCACCAGTGGGCATCGGGCGTGGCCTGGCGGGCGTCACCACGGTCGGTTGTTCGCCGCGCAATTCCATGACCCGGCCGAGGCTGACGGTCATCCGCTGAATCGCGACATAGAGCCCGAGCAGGCTCTGTACCGGCCCCACGGCCATGCCCAGGTAGGTTGAAAACGCAATCAGGGCACCGAGTTGCCAGGTGCCCTGCACCACCCAGTAACCGCCAATCAGGAATGCGCAGGCCCGGGACAGCGAGGTCAGCGTACCGGGCACGGCCTGGGTGAAAAACTCGGTGACTTGCAGGCGCAGCAACTGGCTCATGTAGCCCTGCCCCAGCGTCTCGAGGCGCCGTGCTTCGCGCTGTTGCTGGCCGGCGGACTGGATGAACTTCATGACCGGCAACGTCTCGACCATGAACGACGACATGTCCGCCGAACGCTCGCGCAACTGCCGTACATCGCGCTCGACCTTGCGCCGCATCCAACGCAGCCAGAGCACGTCGAGGGGAATCAGCACCAGGGCCAGCAATGAGAGTTTCCAGGACAACGTCAACAGCATTGCAACGGCAACCACCAGGCCGATCACGCTCGACACCGCCGAGAACAGCGAGTCCACGGCAAAGCGCTGGATTTCCGCGACGTCGCCATCGAGGCGCGACATCAGGTCGCCGATGCGCCGCTGACCGTAAAAGCCCGGCGACAAGGTTTGCAAATGCCGATACAGGTCATCGCGCAGGGCAAACAGCATGCGCCCGGAAAGGCGCGTGTGCAGGTAGCGGTTGATGCCCGAAAGCGCCGTGCCCAGCAACCCGGCAATGATCATCAGCCCGGCGATCATGACCAGCATCGGGAAGTTACGCGCCAGCAGGCCGTCGTCGATCAACAGCTTGGTCAGCCAGGGTTGCACCAGCACCAACGCTGAAGCGCAGATCGACAAACCCAGCAACCCGGCAATCGCCAGCCGATGGGGCCGCACAAAGCTGTACAGCCAACGCAGCGATGCTTGCAGGGCCTCGGGGTTCTGGCTGTCGATCAGCCGAACGATCAAACGCTGCATCACGAACGCAACTGTTTGAGCTTGCGATACAGGGTCGCACGGCTGATGCCCAGGGCGTCGGCGGCGGCCGAGACGTTGCCCTGATGGGTGTCCAGGGACTGGCGAATCAGCTCGAGTTCGTTTTCGCGGATGCTGCCGGCCTGGGGCCGTTCGCCGGCGGTCAACTCGTCGAGCATGCTGTCGGGCAAGTGGTCGAGGGTCAGTGCGGTTTCACCCGGTTCGCGCATGGCCAATGCAGTGCGCAGGACCATCTCCAGTTGGCGGATGTTGCCCGGCCAGTGATAGCCGCTGAGCAAGCGATTCAGATCGTCGTGCAGGACCACGGTGGGTGCGCCCAGTGTCGTCAGCATGCGACTGACCAGCGCGCCGAAATCTTCGCGTTCGCGCAGGGCCGGGAGCATCACGCTGATGCCGTTGACCCGGTAGAACAAGTCCTCGCGAAAATGTTTTTCTTCCACCAGACGCTTGAGGTCGCGATGGGTGGCGCAGATCAGCGCGACGTCGATGTTCTGCTCTTCGCCAGCGCCCAGGGGCGCGACCTTGCGATCCTGCAACACCCGCAACAGCCGAGCCTGCAAGGCCAATGGCATGTCACCGATTTCATCGAGGAACAAGGTGCCGCCGTGAGCCTGTTGCAGGCGGCCGACCATACCGCCCCGGCGTGAACCGGTGAACGCGCCTTCGCGATAGCCGAACAGTTCGGACTCGATCAGGCCTTCGGGAATCGCTGCGCAGTTCACCGCCACAAAGGGTTTTTCGCAGCGCGCTCCGGCCATGTGCAGGGCGCGGGCGATCACCTCTTTACCGGTGCCGGTTTCGCCCAAAAGCAAAACCGGCAGTTCATTGGCCAGGCCTTGCCGGGCCATGCGCAAGACACGGGCGTAGCGGGTATTGCTGCCGGCGAGCGCTTCCAGGTCCGGTTGCGCCTTGGCCGGTTTCGCGACAGTGCGCGGCGGGCTGCCGACGTTGATCGAGCGTTGCGGTGCGCGCAGGGTTTTGTAGAAGAATTCGCCCTTGGCGGTTTGCAGGCTGCCGGCCCCGCCCTGATGCAGACGCGCCAGCAGCTGCAGGCCATCGACTCCGAGAAACTCCTCGCAGCGCCGCCCGACCAGGGCCGAGCGCTCGGCGTGGAGCAACTGGCAGGCTTGGGCACTGACCGCGAGGATCTGCCCGCCCAGGCTCACGGCCAGCAAGCCTTGCCACGGGGACTCCAGATATTGCCGGCGGCTGTGGAAGGCCAGGACGATTTCGTCCGGATAGCTGGCGTTGAACACCCGGCTTTCAATCTGGCTGACCGCCATCGCCAGCAGCGCAGTGCTGTCGTGGGCACGGCCGAGCGGACCTTCGCGGGTCAGGTCGAGGACGCCAAGAATGTCGCCCTGGGGGCAATGGATAGGCACCGAAGTGCAGGAAAAATCACTGAGGCGATCCAGGTAATGTTCGCCGCAATCGATCAGGGTCGGCCGGGCTTCCACCAGTGCCGTGCCGAGGGCGTTGGTGCCGCGTACGGCTTCGCTCCAGCAGGCGCCGAGGGTGATGTCCTGCAAGCCGCTGCCCTTGAGACGGTCGGCGCGGCCTTCGACGGCGAGGATGGTGGCATCAGAGTTGGCCAGGATGATCAGCCCTTCCTTGCCCTGACGCTCGGCCAGGTAATCGATCGCCGGCAACGCGGCGTCGATCAGCAAGCGGTTACTGGCCAACAGCACGTCGAGGCTGGCACTCGATTCCAGCGCCAGCTCGTGCTTGGCATTGAAATGCACACCATGGCTCAGGCTGCGTCGCCACGAGGCATCGATTTCCGCACGCAGGACGCCATCCGGCACTTCGCCTTCCAGGTGCAGCTTTTCCCGGGCCAGCCGGGCTTCGCGATGCAGTTTGGGGGAGTTTGTTTTTATTAGCGTCATCACGCGCTCCGGGTCATCCGCCCTGCGCCTTCATACGTCGGCGCCCTGCCGCAATCTTTACGTTAACGTAAGGGCTATGGCAAGTGCCTTACGGCGCTTGTGTTCCGACAGGTGAGACCGCGTTATCGTTCTTCGCTGGCAAGCCAGCTCCTACAGGTTCAGGGTTGACTGCAAAATCACCTTCACGCGATCAACTGTAGGAGCTGGCTTGCCAGCGATGGCGGTATCCCGGACAGCGAATAACTCAGAGTTTCCACACCTCGGCATTCACGAAAAACGCCTGCGCATTATCCTCCAGACTCTCCAGGTGATAGCCCCCCTCCTGCACGATCAGGCACGGCAAACCCTTCGCGAGTCACCCCCAAGTTCGAAGATATCGACGCCCAGGGACAGCACCGGTGGCTTCAACACCAATGCCATTGGGCATCGAGATCGGATAAATGCCATTGCGAAACGCGTACCAGGCGGACAGTGGACTGCTGCGCCAATCAGCTTATGAAACTGAATCGGAGCAGCGAACTGGAGGTCATCAAGGTGAAAGAGGATCGGGCAAAGTTCGGCTCAACGAACATGATCCGCAGGCTTGCTTGAAGGTCGCGCTCTACGTAGTCGTAATGCGACGAAGCAACCAAAGGACAGGTAATGAGCAAACCGACGGGAGGCTGGCCTGACCACCCACCTGTAGCATGCCTCATCGGAACAGGTCGTCGTTCTCATCCAGGGGTGATGATTGCTTCGCGCACTCTCGTAGCCAGTTCATGAAAACCAGTAAGCGTTTGGGGATAGTGCCGAGCGACGGGTGAACCAGATAGTAATCGTAGTGGCCTGAGCGGCTGAATTCAGCAAGTGGCAGA
Organism: Pseudomonas sp. GM55; assembly: GCF_000282395.1. NCBI lineage: Bacteria > Pseudomonadati > Pseudomonadota > Gammaproteobacteria > Pseudomonadales > Pseudomonadaceae > Pseudomonas > Pseudomonas sp. GM55. Next base: position 13,145 of record NZ_AKJJ01000134.1, read on the forward strand.
ACGAGCTCGCCACGATCAACCCGCTTCTGCACAAGCTGCTGACGGCCAATCGCAATGCCGGCGTGGTTCATGGCTGCTGTCACACATAAATCAGAGCGATCGAAGGTCAGGCTACGTTTGGGAAGTGCCGTGAGCATGTTGTGTTGCTCTGCCCAAAGCGTCCACTCGGCATCATAAGCCGCATGATCCCAGGCCAGGGAGTCATGCAAGGTTGTGCAGTTCCTTAAGTTGTCCGGGTTCTCCTCCAGGCGATGGCGTCGCGCATACTCGGGACTGCACACCGGAGCCAGCCGTTCGCGCATCAACCGATGGCTCGTCAGCCCGGGAAACTCGCCATTGGCATAGTACAGGGCGAGGTCAATTTTGCGGGTTCGAAAATCGACATTGTCATTGCCTACCCGCAGGTCCAGTGACACCAGAGGATAACGCTCGATAAAGTCAGCCAGCCTCGGAACCAGCCAGCATTGGGCGATGGAAGGCCTTACATAGAGCGCGATCGAGCCGGCAATTTCCGCCTGTGACGAATGCTCAAGTGCCTCGGACAATTCTCCCATCGCATTCTGGAGTATTTCGAAGATACGCTCGCCTTCGTCGGTCAGGCTGACCTGCCGGGTCAGGCGCTGGAACAGCTTCATGGATAAGGCGGTTTCCAGACGACTTATACGGTGGCTCACGGCGCTTGCGGTCAAACACAGTTCCTGCGCCGCACGGGCGAAGCTCAGATGACGAGCGGCAACCAAAAAGGTGTGAAGGTTGGCGAACTGGCTGCTGTTGAGCCTGGAGCTGATACGAGGAGGAAGGTTGAACACGACAGTTTTTCCTCAAACCCAAAAGCCGCCTTGCGTTGTACGCATATCCAGCGGGCTAATGTAACGGATGTGGCAAGACGTTCATCTTGCCACATTCGGTTCAGGCTTAAATCAGCGAGAACTCTGTCGAGTCCAGGCAGTTCGGGTCCGTTCAGGCCCGATTAACCTTTGGCGAGCAAATCACGGCCCTTGGCCAGATAAGCGTCCATCTCGTCGCCAGGCACCATATTGCCGCCCGTTGCCCAAACCAGATGGGTGGCTTGCGCCATGGCCTGGCGGTCCAGGCGCGCGCGCGCCAAGTAGCCCTGCTGGTCGGCCTGGACTCTGGCAATGCCGGGCACGCCGGCGAGCGCGGATGGCTCGAGGCGCACACCTTCGCTGCGCTCCATCAGTGCCAGCAAACTGTACATTTCCTCGTCGCTGACTGTGTAAAAACCATCAAGCAAGCGCTGCATGGCCTTGCCGACAAAACCTGAAGCGCGTCCTACGGCGAGGCCGTCAGCAGCCGTCACGTTGTCAATGCCGAAGTCTTGCACGCTCACTTCGTCGTGCAGGCCGGTATAGACGCCCAGCATCATGCACGGCGAGTGTGTGGGCTCGGCGAAAATGCAATGGACAGCATCGCCGAAGGCTAGCTTCAGGCCGAAGGCCACGCCGCCAGGCGCGCCCCCCACCCCACAGGGCAGATAAACAAACAATGGATGTTGCGCATCCACGGTGATGTCAGCCGCTGCCAATTGCTTTTTCAGGCGCTCGGCAGCCACCGAGTAGCCCAGGAACAAGTTGACCGAGTTTTCATCGTCCACAAAATGGCAGGCTGGATCGGATTCCGCTTGTTGGCGGCCTTGCGCAACGGCCACGCTGTAATCGGAGGAGTACTCAATAACGGTAACGCCGTGTGAGCGTAACTTGTCTTTCTTCCATTGCCGCGCATCCGCCGACATATGCACGGTCACCTGGAAACCCAATGCCGCCCCCATGATGCCGATGGACATGCCAAGGTTGCCGGTCGAGCCAACGGCTATTTTATATTGGCCGAAAAAGGCACGCGCCTTATCGCTGTCCAGCACTGCGTAGTCGTCATCAAGCGTCAGCAGATTCGCGGCCAACGCCAGGTCTTCGGCATGCTTGAGCACTTCATAGATACCACCGCGCGCCTTGATGGAGCCCGAAATCGGCAGATGGCTGTCCCGCTTGAGCCACAGCGCCCCTTCCAACGCCTGACCGTAGCGCTCGCCGAGCAATTGCTGCAGGTGTGGCACGGGCAGAATGTCCGATTCGATAATGCCGCCACTGCATTCCGTTTCCGGAAACGCACGCCGCAGGTAAGAAGCAAAACGCGTCAGTCGCGCGCTGGCATCGGCGACGTCTGCGGCCGTCAACCCCACATCGCCAATCGACTCCGCGACCGGCGCCACGGCAGGGTTGAACCAAGTGGTCGCTTGCAGCGCGACCAGATCGCGAATCAAAGGATAACTGGCGTACCAGCTTTCAAGTGTCTTGCCCAAAATCATGGCGTGGTCCCTTTAAACAATCAGGCTGAAAATACGGGTTGAATCAAACGAATTGCGACAGCAGCAGGGTCAGCCCCAGTGCAATCAATGAAGCCAGTACGGTGGCCGAAGTGAACTTCTTCAACGCTTCGGCCAGCGAGACACCCAGGTACTCCTTGACCACCCAGAAGGCAGAGTCCGTCACATGGGTCCAGCCAATGGCGCCGGCACCGATGGCAATGCAGATAATTTCCTTACTCACGGTTGGATGAGCGCTCAGCATCGGCATCACCATGCCGGCGGCGCTGATCATTGCCACCGTCGCTGAACCGACGGCGAAGTGCATCAACCCTGCCACCAACCACGCCAGGACGATGGGATTCATATTCAATTGCGTCAACGAACCGGACAGCGCGTTACCCACGCCGCTGTCGACCAGGATGCCGTTGAATGCCCCACCGGCACCGATAATCAGCAGAATGCTGGCCAGCGGAGGAAAGCTCTTCTGAGTGTGCACGAGCAAGTCAGGCATTGATAAGCCGCGGCGCAAACCCAGCGCCCAGTAAGCGAACACCACAGCAATGGACAGTGCTATCAGCGGCGTCCCCAGGAACGAAACGATGCTGAAGATCCCGGAGTCATGGGGCAGCGCGGCCGCAAAACTTTTGCCGACCATCAGCAGCAGTGGCAACAGGATGGTCAGCAGCGTCAAGCCGAGGCCTGGCAAGTCCCGGGTCGCGCTGTCAACGCAATGTTCGTCCAGGAAAGCTTCTTGAGTGTCAGGCGCTTCACTCTTGCAGACCAGCTTGATCCACAGCGGCCCGGCAATGATGGCGGTAGGCAGCGCGATAAGGAGGCCATACACGATAACCTTGCCGACATCGGCGCCCAGCAGCCCGGTGATGGCCATCGCAGCAGGGTGCGGGGGCAACATGCAATGAACCGCCATCAGCGACACGGCCAAGGGCACGCCCAGGTACAAAAGGTTGATCCGGGTCTCTTTGGCGACCACATAGATCAGGGGAATCAGCAGAACGAATCCAACCTCGAAGAACACGGGGATGCCCGCAATAAACCCCACTAGCATCATGGCCCATGAGGCGCGCTCTTTACCCAGGGCGCTCAATAGCGTCTGGGCAATGCGCTCCGCGCCACCGGATTCTTCCAGCATCTTGCCGAGTATGCCGCCAAGGCCAATGATCGTTGCCAGGAACCCGAGTGTTCCACCGACACCTTTTTCATAGGAAGAGGCCATTTGCGCCAGTGGCATGCCTGAACCGATGCCCACCACAAAGCTCGCTGCGGTCAAGGCCAGGAATGCGTGAACACGAACTTTGACGATTAGAAAAACGATCAGAATGATGGCAGAAAACAACACCAGCAATAGAGTGGGACCACTGTGCATACAATCTCCTGAAAGAGCTTTTATTGTTGAAATAAGTGATCGGGGTCACTTAGCTTTTCGGCATTAGAGAGCGCAACACAGGGACCTGACAAAGGATGGATTTTCAAGGGATGGATGACATCAGGTCATCTATGGGGAGTGGAGTTGCATCAGGCGGGAAATACAGTTTGAGTTCGCGGGCTCGCCCAGGCGGGCATTGCGGATCAGGCTTGATGCGATACTACGGGGCGGCACCGAATGACGGTGACGGACGGCCTGTTGCAGACCGTCCTTCCCTCAGGTGGCAGATCAGGGTTTACGCGCAATGATCACCTGACTTTTCGCCACCACGGCATCCAGCGCCTGCTTGATCTGTGCGCCCCGTGGCGAGGCCAGAATCGCCTGCCAGGTATCCGCCCAGTGGTTGAGCAATGGATGGTCCGGGTTGCTGAAATCGACCTTGGCTTCCCAGAACAACAGCATCCACATCGACCAGTAGAATCCGTACTGGCTGTGGCTGATCACTTCCAGGCCCGCATCGCTGACCATGGCCTTGAACTGCTCTTCGCTGATGATGCGGATGTGGTTGGGCTTCTGGAAATATTCGGCCGCGGCGATATCTTTCTGCAGGTCTTCGGAGCTGGGATGCGGGACGCTCAGCAGATACAACGCGCCCGGTTTACCGACGCGCACCAGTTCAGCGAGGAACTGGGCTGGATCGTCTACGTGCTCGATGACCTCGGTCGATACCACCCGCGTGGCGGTCGCATCGGCAATCGGCAACGGGTTGCAGTCGGTGACGTGGCATTCGACATCGCGGGCCGGTGTATCGCTCAGTCGCTGGCGGGTTGCCTCGACCTTGGCCGCATCGATATCGGCAATGATGATCTTTGCCCCGCGCATCCCGCAGAAATGCACGTTGCCGCCGTCACCACAGCCCACATCCAGCAACGTGTCCTCGGGGGTCACCGGGAATCCGCTGAACAGTTCGCCGGTTTGCTGATTGAACCAGCCGCTGAGCATCGCGTCATGCAGGCCGAGCATATAGGGGTCGACCTTCTCCGCCACGGGTGGCGCAGGCGGTGTCTCTGGCTGCACAGGCGCGGGCGTGCCCGCCGTGAGTTTCTTCAAAAGGCTCAGCATGAGGTGGCTCCAGAGGATGAGGCGGCTGTTCGGGAGGCGCCCAGGCGTTTGACCAGCGAGGCGCCGCGGTTGCGCATGGGCATTTCGATGTAGCGATAGTTGAGTTCGCTCAGCAGCACGATCAGGCCGCCAGCCATCAGCAACATCAGAATCGGATGGCCCGCCGGGCTGGGCAGCCCGACAGCCTGTAACCGGAAAATGAATTCGCGAACCAGCAAGTAGGCCGGGATATGGATCAAGTAGATCCCGTAGGAACGGCTGCCAACCCACGTCATCAGGTTCTTGAACACACCGCGCGGCAACAGGTAATCGCGGTTGTAGGACGCGATCCAGACCAGCACCGCGCACAGCACCGCAATCACGCCGATCCGGTAAGAAGTGAAGGTGAAACGATCCGTCGCCATGAAACTGAGCAGCAGCGACACCGCGATCAGTGCGGCAACACCCGCCCATGGACGACGCAAGAATGTTGGCTCCCAGCGCAGGTACGAAGGCTGCACACTCCACATCGCCAACAGCACGCCAAGGGCCAGCGCGTCGGTGCGCACCACCATCAGGATCGGCGTGCGCAAGGTGAACAACTGCACCGCAACCAGCGCCAGCAAAGCCCACACCAGGTGTTTGCGAAACAGCACGATCAACAACGGAAACAGCAGGTAGAACTGCTCTTCAAGCGACAGGCTCCAGTACACGAAACTGGTGCCGTACTCGTAGCGATAGAAACTGTCGGCAAAGCGGAAATTGGCGTACTGCGCGACGCCGGCCAGGGTCGCCTGAATGTTCGCGTGCAGCGTGCCGAATGCGCCGGAGCGGTTGAGAAAAACACAGGCCAGCAACATCAGCGCCAGCCATAACCAGGCCGACGGCAGCAAACGAAAGGCCCGGCGCAACCAGAAATTGCGTGTCTGTTGCCAATACTCCCGACGCGTTGTGCAACGGCGCAAGGCCGGGATCAGGCTACGGGCAATGACGAAGCCCGAGATCGCGAAAAACAGATCCACGCCCCACCACGGCTGACTGTACAGCGTGATGCTCTGCAGCAATGGCACAACCGCCGCGAACAGGCTGTCCTGCAAGTGATGAAACAGCACGCCAAGCACCGCAATGCCGCGCAGCAACTCGATGTCCATGATCCGTTTTTCGTTACTCATTCACCCTCCTGGACATGAGGTTTGCGGGCAATGATCACCTGGCTCTTGGGCATGAACTGATCCAGCATCCGCTTGATCGCCAACCCGTCGGGCTGAGCCAGCAAGTCCTGCCAGGTTTTCGCCCAGCTCTCCATCAGCGGCGGGTACGGCGCCTGAATCCGGTCGCGAACCGCACCACCCAGGTCTCGCCCGGCAGCCCGTTCACTGGCCCAGAAGAAAATCATGCCCATGACCCAGAAAAAACCGGATGCCTGACGATGCTCGATGACCAGGCCCGCGTCTTCCACTAGCGCGGCGAATCGCTCGGGGCTGAAAATCTGCACGTGATTGGGCGATTGAAAGTAGCTGGCCGGGGCGATGCCTTTCTGCAAATGCTCGCCCACCGGGGATGGCACGCTCAACAGGTACAGCGCACCGGGGCGGCCCATGCGCACCAGTTCGGCCATGAAGGGTTCTGGCTGATCGATGTGCTCGAGCACTTCCATGCACACGACTTTGCTGGCGCACCCCTCGGCCAGTGGCAGCGGCAAACTGTTGCTGACCAGCCCCAGGTTGGGTTTGTCTGATTGTGCGGCCACCTGCCGGGCAAGATCGCGCACCTTGTCGTATTCACTGTCGGTGAAGATCACCGAAGCGCCCTGGCGGACGGCGAACAACGTCGCCACGCCTTCGCCGCAACCGACATCCAGCAGGGTGTCGTCGGCGGTGATGGCAAACCCCTTGAGCAATTCGCCACTGTCACCCGAAAACCAGCCGTCATGCATCGCATCGTGCAAGCCCACATCTCTTGGCGACACACGGGATTGCTCGACCGGCAACGGCGCGGGCCGAAGCTCGGGTTTCGTCTCTGGAAAGAAACGTCTGACCAATGCGCGAATCATGCCTCGGGGGTTTCCACAGCACGGTTCTCGAACAGGCGCTCGAAAAATACGCCGAGCCGCTGCTCGGCAGTGGCCTGGCTGCAGAACGTCTTGAGGCTGGCCACTGCATGCACGGACATCCGTGCATAACGCCCGGGATCACCCTTGGCCACGTCATAACTTGATTGGTAAGCCCTGCACAACGACGCCCAATCGGTGACGTAGCGCAAGGTACGAAACGCCCTGCGCGGGTCATGTGGCCAGGCCGTCAGTTCATCGGTGGAGTCAATCAGGAATGCATTATCGGCATCCAGATAATCGATCATCGCCGTGGTCCGTGGCGCCACAGCAGGTTTGCCACAGGACATGAACTCCATCAGCGGAAGGCATTGGCCTTCGCCGTAGGAAGTGTTGACCACGTAACTCGTGGCTTGCACCAGCTGCTCATAGTCGGTGTCAGCCAGATAGCCGTAAATCAACACGACCCGACAGCGGTACGACTGGTTTTTGTACAAGTGGTGAAGGATGTCAGTCAGCGCTTCTTCGGCATCGTGGTGCGTCAATTTGAGCACCAGCGTTGCGTCGTCCACCTCGCGAAACGTCACGCAGAAGGCACTGAGCATGTCTTCCCAATTCTTGCGCCCATCACCGGGGTTGAACACCGAGGTGTAGATCACGCCATCGAGGACCAACTCGTGTTCACTTGGCGGAGCCTGGAAATCAATACCCGCACCTTCACGAGTTGCCACGGGGCCAAAGGCTCGCAAGTCGAGTTCGCGGCTGTCTGCCAGCAACCCCTTGAGCCTCAACCGCACCTGACTGGCCAAGGGCTGACGTTGCAAGTGAGCGCCGCGCTCGGAAAACCGGTCCCATACCGGGGCCGGTACCGCGATGATCGGAAAGTCGGCACCCATCGCTTCGTGCACCGCATTCACGGTGTAGCTGGAATGTGTTATCGCCGCACCCGCTGCCCGCAACACCGTGCGCCAGTCATTGAGCGGGTCACCGGCAAAGGGTTCGTTGGGGATGGTGCTGAACTCCCACGCGAACACCGGCAGCGTCGGGCAGGTGAGATTGACCGGCGTGCGATGAGGCGGTGAGAACGACAGGAACACGCACGCTTCACCACGGGATAAACAGTCCAGGTACAAGGCATCGACTTCGGCCTGCGGGTCGCTGACTTCGACCACTCGCCCCAACCGCTCCAGTACGGGTCGGTACTCCTTGAGCACGAAGTAATAACTGTACTCCGAGCGGCCAAGGTTCTGGGCAATGGTGTGCTGGTTGGTTTCCGAATGAATGATGATCAGCATGAGGCGTTATCCGTCACGGTTGCTGTCGGCAAAGCCTGTGGCGCCAACCCGAAGAAATCCGCCATGCGTTTCTGCACCGGGGCGAAAGCGCAGTAATCGTGCATGCGCTCGACGGCCGCGAGGGACATGCGCTGATACTCCAGCGGTTGTTCCTTGGCCAGACGGTAGCTGTTTTCGTAAGCGGTTTTCAGCGACCCCCAATCCGGCCGGTAACGCAGGGTGCGGTAGATGATGCGAGTGTCCTGCGGCCAGATGGTCAGCTCTTCGCTGGACTTGACCACAAACGCCACGCGCTCATCGATGTAGTCTTCCATGGCCGTGTGATCCGGGGCAATCACCGGTTTACCGCTGGCCATGAACTCCATCAGCGGCAGGCACAGCCCTTCGCAGCGCGAGGCATTGACGTAGTAACTGGCGGCTTCGTACAGCCGGGCGTATTGCGGGTCGTCCAGATAGCCGTGCATGACCACCACCCGACAGGCGAAAGGCGAAAGCTGCGCGAGCAACGTCATCAGTTCGTCGTGGTAAGACGACAGATCGCTTTGGGTAATCTTCAGCACCAGCGTCGCGTCAGACGTTTCGCGGAATGCCCAGCAGAATGCGCTGATCAGTTGATGCCAGTTCTTGCGACCGTCACGCGGGTTGAACACGGTGACGTACACCACACCGTCAACCTGTGTTTCGACCCGGGCGGTGGTATCTGGCCACTGCCGCGGTTCTGGCTCGGGCACTGCAATCGTCTGCGGGCCGGCGATGGCCGGCAACCACTCGGCGAGACGCTCATGGGCGGCTTGCGACAACAAGTCGCGAATCCCTTCCCAATACCACTGGCTCAGAAAATGAGTGCGATGCACCGGGATCGGCAGCGATTTACCTTTGTCCAGGCGCCACATATGCAGGTAATGACGAGCAATCACAAAGCGGCGCTTGAGCGTCAGCGGCGGTGGCTTCAATGCCTCCAGCTCGGCCTCGAGTGCCGCCAGCTCCTCGGCGGTCGGCACGACGGGAATCAGTGCATCGGCGCTCAGCCCGAGTGTGCGTGTATCGAAGATGCAACCCTTGATGTCCAGGGTCGAGCCTGCGCTGATCGGGGCGCTGGTGTGACGACTACGAATGTCGGCGAAGTTTTCCCACAACGGCGTTGGCAACACCAGCACCGGAAAGTCTTCGCCCATGCTCCGGCGAATCGCCCGGGCGGTATGGCTGGAGAGCGTGATCACCCGGCCCTGCCGCGCCAGCATTTGCGTCCAGTCCTGGCGCGGATCGTTATCCCATTGTTCATCGGGAATCGAATCAAACTCCCAGGCCACCACGCAGATCGTCGGGCACTCAAGGTCGTTCGGGGTTTTCTGCGGCGGCGTAAACGACAGGAACAGACTGTCTTCGCCGGCGGCCAACAATTGTCTGTAGAGCGGATCGACCTCGGCGGTGGAGGACACCACATGCACTCGGCCAAGGCTTTCGAGTACTGGGCGATACGCCTTGAGCACGAAGTAGTAACTGTACTCGGGACGGCCGAGACTCTGGCTGATGGAGCTGTCGTTGACGTCGGAGTAAAGAATAAAATTCATGGTATCCCACGGTGACGCCGCCATCCCGGCAGCCTCACGCCATGACGGGGAGGATGCGGTTCGAGTCAGTGTTTACTGGCGCTCGTCCATCGTCTTCCGGCCCGTCTTCGTTCTTGTTTTAGTGGTCAGTTTCTCGCAGTTTCGAAGCGACGCTGCCGAACCCCGGATAATCGTGACGAGGGGCATTCTAACCACATCCGTTGAGGATTCGTGAACCGCCCGACGAGAATAAATCAGGCTACGCTGACGAGAACTGACCGGTCACGATGGGACCTGTTGAAATTGCCGAGCAAATGGCACAGATTGGCGACCAAACAACTACAACAAAACAGTTCATCTGTCTTTACGAGCAATCCTGTTGATTCGTGAGACCCTTTCCAAGGAAATGGATGGAGTGTATGACCCGGGGGTCGCTGTTGAAAAAATGTCTGTTTGTCACGGGTCTGACCGGATTCGTCGGACAACACATCCAATTGCGTTTGCAGGCTGATGCCTCGGAATGGGAGCTTCTACCTGTTCCTTGCCGCTACGATCTCGCTGCGCCGGACAGTCTCGAAGGCTTGTGGCCGCAAATGCCCGATGCGGTGATTCACCTGGCCGGCCAGACTTTCGTCCCGGACGCCTTTCGTGATCCGGCGCACACCCTGAATGTCAACCTGCTGGGTACCCTCAACCTGCTGCAAGCCCTCAAGGCGCGCGGATTCACCGGCACGTTTCTGTACGTCAGCTCCGGTGATGTCTATGGCCAGGTCACTGAAGCCGATCTGCCCATCACTGAATTGCAGCCACCCTGCCCGCGCAATCCCTATGCCGTCAGCAAACTGTCGGCAGAGTTCCTGAGTTTGCAATGGGGACTGAGCGAAGGCTGGCCCGTACTGGTCGCCCGCCCGTTCAACCACATCGGCAGCGGACAGAAGGACAGCTTCGTCATCGCCAGCGCCGCCCGTCAGATCTGCCGGATCAAACAAGGCCTGCAAGCGCCACGACTGGAAGTCGGGGACATCGACGTCACGCGCGATTTCCTCGATGTCGGGGACGTGGTCTCGGCCTACCTGGCCTTGCTGGAAAAAGGTACGCCGGGGCAGGTCTACAACATTTGCTCGGGGCGCGAGCAGAGCATTCGCAGTTTGATCGGACAACTGGCAGATCTTGCCGAGGTCGACCTGCAACTCGTCCAGGACCCTGCGCGACTTCGCCGCGCCGATCAGCGCCGTGTGTGTGGCAGCCCTGAAAGGCTGACCCGGATCACCGGATGGAAGTCCGAAATCACAACACAACAATCCCTGCGGGCGATCCTGTCCGACTGGGAGAAGCGAGTACGACAAGAATGATTAAAAGTGCATTGATCACGGGTATCACCGGCCAGGATGGCGCGTATCTGGCCAAACTGCTGCTCGACAAGGGTTACAAAGTCCACGGCCTGGTCGCGCGTCGCAGCAGCGATTCGCGCTGGCGCCTGCGTGAGATGGGGGTCGAAGCGGACATCGTCTACCTGGACGGCGACATGGCCGATGCCTGTTCAGTGCAGCGCGCGGTGATCAAGTCGGCGCCGGACGAAGTCTACAACCTCGCCGCGCAAAGCTTTGTCGCGGCTTCCTGGGACCAGCCGGTGACCACCGGCATCGTCGACGGCCTGGGCGTTACCCACCTGCTCGAAGCGATCCGTCAGTTCAGTCCGCACACGCGTTTCTACCAGGCGTCCACCAGCGAAATGTTCGGCCTGATCCAGGCCGAGCAGCAGGACGAGAACACACCGTTCTATCCGCGCAGCCCTTATGGCGTAGCCAAGTTGTATGGCCACTGGATCACCGTGAACTACCGCGAAAGCTTCAACCTGCACGCCAGCAGCGGGATTCTGTTCAACCATGAATCACCGCTGCGCGGCATCGAGTTCGTGACGCGCAAAGTCACCGACGCCGCCGCCCGGATCAAGCAGGGCAAACAGCAGGAACTGCGCCTGGGCAACATCGACGCCAAGCGCGACTGGGGCTTCGCCGGTGACTATGTCGAAGCCATGTGGCTGATGCTGCAACAGGACAAACCCGACGACTTCGTGGTGGCCACCGGCGTGACCACCACCGTGCGCGAGATGTGTCGGATCGCCTTCGATCACGTGGGCCTGAACTACCGCGATTACGTGAAGATCGACCCGGCGTTCTTCCGCCCGGCCGAAGTGGAAGTGTTGCTCGGCAACCCGGCCAAGGCCCAGCGTGTGCTGGGCTGGAAGCCAAAAACCGATCTGGATGCCTTGATCCGCATGATGATGGATGCGGACATGAAACGCGTTGCCAAGGAGTAGGCCATGCTGATTCCCGTGATTCTCTCCGGCGGTGCCGGGACAAGGTTGTGGCCGGTGTCGCGTGAAGGCCACCCCAAACCGTTCATGTCATTGCCTGACGGCCAGTCGCTGCTGGGCAAGACCTATCGGCGTGCCGCGGACCTGCTCGACGGCTGGGGCGATATCGTCACGGTGACCAACCGTGAGTACTACTTCCAGAGCAAGGATCACTTTCGGGACGCGCACCTTGGCCGCCATCGCGGTCACTTCCTGCTGGAGCCGACGGGGCGCAATACGGCGCCGGCCATTGCCGCCGCCGCTCTCTCGCTCCAGGCCTTGCATGGCGACGACGCGATCATGCTGGTCATGCCCGCCGACCATCTGATCGTCAATGTCGAGGCACTGAAGGACGCGGTCGAGCATGCCGTGACATTGGCCAGGGGCGGTCACCTGGTGACCTTCGGTGTGGTGCCGACCGCTCCGGAAACCGGCTTCGGCTACATTGAAGCCGGCACATCACTGGATGAAAAAGGCGCTGCCCGCGTGCGGCGTTTCGTCGAAAAGCCCGACCTGCAAACCGCGACTCATTACCTGGAAAGCGGCAACTTCCTGTGGAACTCCGGGATGTTCTGTTTCTCGGTCGCCACCCTGCTGGCCGAACTGCAAACCCATGCGCCCGCTTTGCTGGAGCAGACGCAAACCTGCATGGCCGCCAGTGCTCCCGTGGAAAACGCCGGGAGCGTGCAACAGGAACTGTCACCGCCCCTGTTTGGCGAAATCATGGACATTTCCATCGACTACGCATTGATGGAGCGCTCCGACAAGGTGGTTGTCGTGCCTGCCCGTTTCGACTGGAGCGATATCGGCTCCTGGGGTGCGGTGGCCGCGCTGGTGCCGGCGGATGCACAGAACAACCGCGCCGTCGGCGAGTCGATTTTCATCGACAGCCACAACAATTTCGTCCAGAGCGAAAACCGCCTGGTCGCGACCGTGGGCGTGGATAACCTGATCATCGTCGACACCGCCGACGCGGTGTTGGTGGCCCACGCCGACCGCGCCCAGGATGTGCGGCGGGTGGCCAGGCAACTCAAGGACAAAGAGCACGAAGCCTATCGCCTGCACCGTACGGTCAGTCGACCATGGGGCACCTACACCGTATTGGAGGAAGGTCCGCGCTTCAAGATCAAACGCATCGTGGTCAAGCCCGGCGCCAAGTTGTCGTTGCAGATGCACCACCATCGCAATGAACACTGGGTGGTGGTCGAAGGCATGGCCAAGGTCACCAACAATGGCACCGGCACTCACCTGGTGGCCAAGAACGAATCGACCTTCATTGCTGCCGGTCACAAGCATCGCTTGGAGAATCCCGGCGTGATCGACCTGGTGATCATCGAAGTGCAAAGCGGCGAATATCTGGGAGAGGACGACATCGTCCGCTTCGAAGATCAATACGGCAGGACGGTTTGAATGCTGCTTTCCCTTTACCGCACGCTGGGCAGCTATCGAGGATTCATCCTCGGTAGCGTCCAGCGAGAGTTTCAGGCGCGTTATCGCAATTCGTTGTTCGGTGCCCTGTGGACCGTGCTCAATCCGCTGTCGATGATCATTGTCTACACCGTGATTTTTTCCCAGATCATGCGTGCGCGTTTGCCTGGGGTGGATGACGGCATGGCCTACAGCATCTATCTCTGCGCCGGGTTACTGACCTGGGGCCTGTTCGCAGAAATCACGGTGCGCAGCCAGAACATGTTTCTGGATAACGCCAATCTGCTGAAAAAAATCAGCTTTCCACGGATCTGCCTGCCGGTGATCGTGCTGTTGAATGCCGGTATCAACTTCGCAATCATCATCGGCCTGTTCCTCGGCTTTCTGTTGATCACCGGTCGCCTGCCGGGTCTGGCGCTGTTGGCGCTCATTCCGCTGTTGGCGTTACAGGTGATGTTCTGTGCCGGGCTGGGGATTATTCTTGGCGTACTGAATGTGTTTTTTCGCGATGTCGGGCAATTTTTCGCCATCTGCCTGCAATTCTGGTTCTGGCTGACGCCAATCGTTTACCCGATGAGCATCCTGCCCGACTGGGTGCAGCGCCTGCTGCAACTCAACCCCCTGACCAACCTGATGACCAGCTACCAGAACATCTTCCTGTACGGCCAATGGCCCGTCTGGAGTTCACTGCTGCCGATCATGGTCGCCAGCGTATTGCTCCTGGTCATCGGGCTACGGCTGTTTCGGCAGAGGGTCGGTGAAATGGTGGATGAACTCTGATGGGGCACATACGCGTCACCGGCCTGGGCAAGGCCTATAAACAATACCCTACCCGCTGGAGTCGACTGGTTGAATGGCTGGTCCCGTTCTCGCCGATCCGCCATCGCCAGCACTGGGTGCTACAGGACGTGACCTTCCAGATTGCCCCCGGAGAATCGGTGGGTATCGTTGGGGTCAACGGCGCTGGCAAAAGCACTTTGTTGAAGATGATCACCGGCACCACCCAACCCACCTGCGGTTCCATTGAGCTCGAAGGCCGTGTCGCCGCCCTGCTGGAATTGGGCATGGGTTTTCATGCGGACTTTACCGGCCGGCAGAATGCGGTCATGGCCGGGCAACTGCTGGGCATGCAGGTCGAAGAGATAGAAGCGTTGATGCCGGAAATCGAACGTTTCGCGGAAATTGGCGATGCCATCGACCACCCGGTGCGCACCTACTCCAGCGGTATGCAAATGCGCCTGGCGTTCAGCGTGGCCACCGCGCGACGCCCGGATATTCTGATCGTCGACGAAGCCCTGTCGGTGGGCGACGCCTACTTCCAGCACAAAAGTTTCGATCGCATCCGCAGCTTCCGCAAAGCCGGTACCACGCTGTTGATCGTCTCCCATGACCGCTCGGCGATTCAGTCGATCTGCGACTCGGCGATCCTCCTGGAAAACGGCCACATGGCCATGTACGACACACCCGAAACCGTCATGGATTACTACAACGCCCTGCTCGCCGCGCGTGAAGGACAGACCGTGCGCCAGGAAATGCTCTCCGGCGGCCAGGTCAGTACCATTTCCGGAACGGGTGAAGCCAGGATTCTGAACGTGCGTCTGCTCGACAAACATGAGCGGTCCATCGACGCCGCCGAAGTCGGCCAGCCAGTCGTGCTGGAGGTGAATGTCGAGGTTCGCCAGGACATCGAACGGCTGGTACTGGGCTTCATGATCAAGGATCGCCTGGGCCAGGCCATGTACGGCATCAACACCCATCGCCAGGACCAGGCGCTGACCGATTTGCAGGCTGGCGAGCGCGTGACCTATCGCTTCGCTTTCGTCATGGGATTGGGCAAGGGTAACTATTCCGTGGCGTTGAGCCTGTCACGCCTGGATTCGCACCTGGACCGCAACTTCGAGTGGCGCGATTACGGGTTGGTGTTCCATGTGATCAACAACCGGCAGGAAGATTTTGTCGGCTGCTCGTGGCTGGCTGCAAAGACCACCGTTACGCGCTCGAGCGCGCCGGTCACCTCGGGGAGCACGCCATGACGCGTCTTTTGGTGGAATGCACCCACGTATTCCAACACCCCAAGGTCAATTCGGGCATTCAGCGGGTGGTGCGCAACGTCGTCAACCAGCTACCGGAATCGGTCGACGGTGTTGAATGCATCCCGGTGGTAATGCTCAGGGGCAAACTCTATCGGGTACTGAAACTCGGCGCGCTGAACATCCCGTTTTTCGATCAGTTGATGATGTTCGGCGGGCGACTTGGCCGTCTGGCACACCGTTTCTGGCAATGGCACCAGCGGCTCGACCAACGCCTGACATCGCGACTCGCCCGACGCGTGGTGTACGTGGCTTATCGACTGACAGCGCTCACCTGTTTCAGCCTTCCGCTACGTGTGATCGAGGGCATCAACCAGTATCAACTGCCCAAGCGTTGCGCACCGTTGCAGCATCAACCGGGAGATCAACTGGTGTTGCTGGATTCGTCCTGGCACACCGACTTTTTCCCGTTTGCCGAACAGCTCAAGCGTGAAGGCGTGGGCATTGTTTCAGTGGTCTACGATTTGATTCCCCTGACTCACCCGCAGTTCTACGACACACGGCTGGTGCAGGTGTTCAACGAGTGGTTTGACTGGATCACGCAAACCGCCGATGGCTACGTGGCCATTTCCGCCACGGTGCGTGACCAGGTGCGTGAAGAGGTTCAGCGCCGCCTGGGCCCTGCCAAGGCCAGCGAGTTGTGGTTCGATTATTTCCACCTGGGCTCCGAACTCGATCTGAGCGAAGTCACCGCCGCCGTGGAACCGCGCCTTGCCCGGCTGTTCGCGACGCCGGAGCCGGTGTTTTTGATGGTCAGTACCATCGAGCCGCGCAAAAACCACGCCTACCTGCTGGACGCCTTCGAACGGGCTTGGGCGGCGGGCTCCAAGGCCCGGCTGTGCATTGCCGGGCGAGTGGGCTGGAAGTGCGATGCACTGCTGGCCCGGGTACGTAATCACCCGCAACTGAACCAACGACTGTTCATGTTCAACGACCTGAGCGACACCAGCCTCGAACATGCCTACACCCACGCCAGCTCACTGGTGTTTCCATCTTTTGTGGAAGGCTTCGGCCTGCCGCTGGTAGAGGCCATGCAGCGTGGACTGCCGGCCATGGGCAGCGACATTGCGGTCTTTCGCGAAATCGGTGGCGAGTTCATGGCGTACTTCGATCTGGCCGAGCCACAAAGCCTGGCTGATCTGGTCATGGGTTTCGAGAGCAGCGGCCAGTTCCCGGCCACTCGCGACATCGCGGACTGGCGCTGGATCGGCTGGCGCGAAGCCAGTGCGCAATTGGCCGAACGCACCCTGCGCAATCTCCCGGATGTGCCACTCGTACAAGAGAGGCAACATGCGCATTGCCCTTAACGCCCGGATTCTCCAGGCGCCGCGCACCGGCATCGGCCACTACGTCGCCGAACTGGCAAACGCCCTGGCAGGTGAACCGGATGTTGAACTGGCGCTGTTTCATGGCTGGGGCTGGAGCACTGCGCTGCCTGAAGCGGCCATGCCCGGTTATTCCCGACTGACACCCTTGCTGCGGCAGATTCCGGGGGCCTATCAGGCCCGACGGTGGCTGGAACAGAAACGCTTCGATCTAGGCCGCGCGCAAGCCATCGACCTCTACCACGAACCGAGTTTGTGGCCGCTGTCGTTCGACGGCCCGACAGTCATCACCCTGCATGACCTGACACACCTGCACTATCCGCAAACGCAGCCACCGGCGCGCTTGCGAGAAATCGAACGGCGCGTGGCCGACGGCGTGCAACAGGCCAGCCTGATTCTGACCGACTCGCAATATATTGCCGACGAAGCCCAGGCACATTTCAGGCTACCGGCGCAGCGGTTTGTTGTTGCACCGCTGGGTGTAGCCGCGCGCTTTCACCCGCGCCCCCCCGAGGCTATCGACGCCGTACTCAAGACCCATGGCGTCGAAGCGCGGGAATACTTCCTCTGTGTCGGTACCCTGGAACCGCGCAAGAATCTGTCCCTCGCCCTACGCGCCCACGCACGATTGCCGGAATCAGTCCGTCAGCGTTTTCCATTGCTGATCGTCGGCATGGCCGGCTGGCAGCGCGAGCAGTTCAGCGAAGAATTGCACCAGGCCCTGGCCAGCGGGCATGTCTGTTTGCTGGGCTATCTGCCTGACGAGCACGTTGCGCAGTTGTTGGCCGGCGCCCGGGCATTGATTTTTCCGTCGTTATACGAAGGTTTTGGCCTGCCGGTGCTGGAGGCCATGGCCTGCGGCACGCCGGTCATTCTGACTCGACGCTCGGCCATGCCCGAAGTGGCAGGCTCTGCGGGTAACTATATTGAACCTGATGATCCCGACGGCTTGCGCAATGCAATGAGCCGTCTGATCGAGGATCCAGTGCATTGGCAGGCATGCCGAGAAGCCGGATTGCTACAGGCAGGGCTTTTTACCTGGGAACGCTGCGCGCAAGTCACGGCCAGCGCTTACCGCCAGGCTATGGGAGATTGAATGCGAGTTCTTCATTTTTTCAAGACGTACCTGCCTGACTCGGTCGGCGGGATCGAACAGGTGATTTTCCAATTGTGCGAAAGCGGTGCCCTGCACGGCGTTGAAGGCAAGGTGCTGACACTCAGTGCCGATCCGACACCCGCGGCGATGCAGATCGCTCACCATGAAGTCCATCGCGCCAGACTCGACATTCAGTTCGCCTCCACAGGGTTTTCCTGGAGCGTCTTCAAACAGTTTCGCGAGCTGGCGGCCGAGGCCGACGTGGTCAACTACCACTTTCCATGGCCGTTCATGGACCTGGTGCATTTCGCCAGCGACCTGAAAAAACCCAGCGTGGTGACGTACCACTCGGACATTATCCGCCAGAAACACCTACTCAGACTTTACCGGCCACTCATGAATCGCTTTCTGCACAGCGCCGATCGGATCGTCGCTGCATCGCCCAATTACCTGCACACCAGTGATGTGCTGCAACAGTTTCAGCACAAGACCCAAGTGATCCCCTATGGATTGAACAAGGCAGGTTACCCACAGCCGGGCAGCGATCGAATGGCTCACTGGCGGCAAAAGCTTGGCGACAAGTTCTTTCTGTTTGTGGGTGTGATGCGCTACTACAAAGGTTTGCACATCCTGCTCGACGCCCTGAAGGACCTGGATTACCCGACAGTGATTGTCGGTGCCGGCCCACTGGAAGCAGAGCTGCATGCCCAGGCCGCTGCCTTGGGTCTGCGCAATGTTCACTTCCTCGGGCGCCTGGGGGACGAGGACAAGGTAGCGCTGCTGCAATTGAGCTACGCCATCGTGTTCCCATCGCACCTGCGCTCCGAAGCCTTCGGCATTTCGCTGCTTGAAGGCGCTATGTATGGCAAACCGATGATCTCCAGTGAGATTGGCACGGGCACCAGTTACATCAACATCCATGACGAGACCGGGCTGGTGGTACCGCCGAGCAATCCGTCGGCGTTTCGTGAGGCGATGCGCACGCTTTGGGAAAACCCGGTGCTTGCTGCGCAAATGGGCGAGAAAGCGCAGGCCCGTTATCAAACCCTGTTTACAGCGGACGAAATGGGTCGCAAATGGGCGACGTTGTACGAGGAACTGCTGGAAGAAAAAGCCCTCGCCTACGCATGACGCTTTTCTCAGACGTGAGGATCGCCCTGCGCCTTGCTCGGCGCTGCGTACTGCGGCTTCAGGTGCCCGTCCTGATCGAGTAACCAGGCGTCCATGATCTCTCTTACGACCGGTCCGGCGACACGACCACCCGCCTCGCCGTTTTCGATCATCACCGAAATCACGATCTTCGGGTGCTCGGCCGGGGCGAAACCGACGAACAAGGCATTGTCGCGGTTACGCTCACGGGTTTTCTCCCGGTTGTAGCGCTCGCCCTGCTTGATCGCCACCACTTGCGCGGTACCACTCTTGCCGGCAATACGGTACTGCGCGCCCGTGGCTGCAGCCCGGGCAATTCCGCGGGCGTCGTGCATCACCATCTGCATGCCATGGTTGACCTGCTCCCAGTCGCGTGGATCCTTGAGCAGAATGTTCGGCATCGGATGCTCATCCACCGGCGCGACGCCGTCCACGGTCTTGGCCAGGTGCGGGCGGTTCCACACGCCTTTGTTGGCAATCAGCGCCGTGGCCTGGGCCAATTGCAGCGGCGTGACTTGCATGTAGCCTTGGCCGATACCGAGAATCACCGTCTCGCCAGGAAACCAGGCCTGTCGACGCGTCGCGCGCTTCCAAGCCTGGGATGGCATCAGGCCGGGGGATTCTTCATTCATGTCCAGGGAGACTTTCTCACCCAGCCCGAACATCGCCATGTAGTCGTGCAGGCGATCGATCCCCAGCTTGTGTGCGAGGTCATAGAAATAGGTGTCATTGGAACGCATGATCGCGGCATCCATATCCACCCAGCCGTCGCCGCTGTGGTTCCAGTTGCGGTACTTGTGATCGAAATCCGGCAGTTGGTAATAACCGGGGTCGAACACACGGGTCTGTGGCGTGACGACACCCGCATCGAGGCCGGCGATTGCCACTTCCGGCTTGATGGTCGAACCGGGCGCATAGAGCCCACGCAGCACACGGTTGAACAGCGGTCGGTCGATGGAGTCGCGTAGTGCGGAGTATTCCCTGGAGCTGATACCGGTGACGAACAGATTGGGATCGAAACTCGGGTTGCTGACCATGGCCAGCACTTCACCGGTCGACGGATCGAGCGCAACCACGGAGCCTCGACGATCGCCCAGGGCTCGTTCGGCGGCTTCCTGAAGCTTGACGTCGAGGCTCAGGACAATGTTTTCGCCCGGCACCGGGTCAGTGTGCTTGAGCACCCGCAGCACGCGGCCCTGAGCATTGGTTTCGACCTCCTCATAACCGACATGGCCGTGCAGTTGCGCCTCGTAGAACTTTTCGATCCCGGTCTTGCCGATGGATTGGGTGCCTCGGTACTCGACCGTATCCAGCGCCTTTGACTCTTTCTCGTTGATACGCCCGACGTAGCCGACCGAATGAGCGAAGTGCTCGCCCAACGGATAGTGTCGAACGAATTGCGGCTCGACTTCGAGACCCGGCAAGCGGAACTCGTTGACGGCAAGGACGGCAATCTGTTCTTCGCTCAGTTCATAGAACAGCGTCACGGGTACGAAGGGGTGACGTGCCTGCTTCATCGCCTTGTCGAACTGCGAGCGATCTTCAGCGGGCAAGTGCAGGAGATTGACCACTTCGTCCAGCTCGGCTTTCACATCGGTGGCGCGCTCGCGGGTGATGGTCAGGTTGAAGCTGGGCCGATTGTCAGCGAGGAGTACGCCATTGCGGTCATAGATCAATCCGCGGGTAGGCGTAATCGGCAGGACATGGACGCGATTGTTTTCGGAGATGGTCGAGTGATAGTCGAATTCGACGACCTGCAGGACGTACAGGCGTACCACCAGAGCACAGGTAATGGCGGCAACGAACAAGGCGCAGGCCATGAGTCTCTTGTTGACCAGGCGTGTTTCTTTTTCGTGGTCCTTGATGGGAATCGGTTCGGGCACTTGTGCAGCAACTCTTTGAAAAGAATGCCGATCCGTGGGCGCAAACTCAGTCCATTTAAAATGAGCTGCACCTTAACAAAACCGTGGAGTCAGGTTTGTGTGATTTCTTTCACAATTGACTTTGTAGGAGCGAGCTTGCTCCGGGCGGCGTTCCGACGATGGACGTTAACGATGACGCGGGAAACCTGACGCCCCGCGGTGCGCTCGGGTTTTTCGCGAGCG
>NZ_AKJJ01000135.1:0-43895 GCF_000282395.1 Pseudomonas sp. GM55
TGATCGCGAAAATGGCCGGCACCGCCAATGCCTTTGCCGCTACGCAGAAAAGCCAGCCGTTCATGATTCTCGGCGCGCTGGTGGCGGTGTATCTGGTGCTGGGTGTGCTGTACGAAAGCTACATTCATCCGCTGACCATCCTGTCCACGTTGCCGTCGGCCGGGGTCGGCGCGTTGCTGTCGATCTATGTGCTGGGCGGCGAGTTCAGCCTGATTTCCTTGCTGGGGCTGTTTCTGTTGATCGGTGTGGTGAAGAAGAACGCCATTCTGATGATCGACCTGGCGTTGCAGCTGGAGCGTCAGCAGGGCATGGCACCGCTGGAGTCGATTCGCAACGCCTGCCTGCAACGTTTGCGACCTATCCTGATGACCACCCTGGCGGCGATCCTCGGTGCCTTGCCGTTGTTGCTGAGCCGCGCCGAAGGGGCGGAAATGCGCCAGCCGCTGGGCCTGACCATCATTGGCGGGCTGATTTTCAGCCAGGTGCTGACGCTTTACACCACCCCGGTGGTTTACCTCTATCTCGACAAACTGCGCCATCGCTTCAATAAATGGCGTGGGGTGCGTACCGATGCTGCTCTGGAAACTCCGCTATGACTGAACGTTCGCTTTTCAACCTGGCTGCACCGCTGATCGCGGCTCGAGGCTCGCGCCTGTTGAGCCTGTCACTGTGTGTGGCGATGCTCAGTGCCTGCGCCGTCGGCCCGGATTACCAGCGCCCGCAAACCGCTGAGCCGGCGCAGTACAAGGCCGCAGAGGGCTGGCGCCAGGCCAATCCCAGCGATGCCCTGGCGCGCGGCGCGTGGTGGGAGTTGTATGGCGACCGGCAGCTCAATGACCTGATCGAAAAGCTCAACAGTTCCAACCAGACCGTCGCCCAGTCCGAAGCGCAGTATCGTCAGGCCCAGGCCTTGGTACGCAGCGCTCGCGGGGCGTTTTTCCCGACGGTCGACCTGAACGTCAGCAAGAACCGTTCAAGCCAGGGCACCGGCAGCAGCAGCTCCAGCCTGAGCAGTTCGTCCAGCGGTATTCGCAACACCTACTCCGCCCAGGCGGGTGTCAGTTGGGAGGCGGATGTATGGGGCAAACTGCGCCGCGGCCTTGAAGCCGATACCGCGAATGCCCAGGCCAGCTTTGCCGATCTGGCGGCGATGCGCCTGAGCCAGCAGTCGGAACTGGTGCAGAATTACCTGCAATTGCGCGTGATCGATGGTCAGAAGCGCCTGCTCCAGGACACAGTCGAGGCTTATCAGCGCTCGCTGAAGATGACCGAGAACCAGTACCGGGCAGGCGTATCCGGCAAGGACGCCGTGGCCCAGGCCCAGACTCAGCTCAAGAGCACCGAAGCCGATATGGTCGACCTGATCTGGCAGCGCGCCCAGTTCGAGAACGCCATCGCCGTGCTGATCGGCTTACCGCCGGCGGAGTTCAGCCTGGCGGAAAGCCAGGATATTCCGCCGTTGCCGCAAGTACCGCCGGCGCTGCCTTCGCAGTTGCTGGAGCGTCGCCCGGACATCGCTTCCGCCGAGCGCTCGGTGATGGCCGCCAACGCCAACATCGGTGTGGCCAAGGCCGCCTACTTCCCTGACCTGACATTGAACATGAACGGCGGTTACAGCAGCAGCACCTATGCCAACTGGATCAGCCTGCCGAACCGCTTCTGGTCGGTCGGGCCGCAATTGGCCATGACCCTGTTCGACGGCGGGCAGCGCTCGGCAGAGGTCGACCGTAGTGAGGCGGCCTATGACGAAACAGTGGCCAAGTACCGCCAGACCGTGCTGGATGGATTTCGCGAGGTGGAAAACTTCCTGGTGCAGCTCAAGGTGCTTGAAGACGAAGCTGTTGTGCGCCAGCAGGCACTGGACGCCGCCCGTGAATCGTTGCGCCTGACCCAGAACCAGTACAAGGCCGGTTTGATCGCGTACATCGATGTGGTGGTGACCCAGGCGGCGGCGCTGAGCAATGAGCGCAGCAACCTGGACCTGTTGCAAAGCCGCCTGATTGCCAGCGTGCAATTGATCGCTGCGTTGGGGGGTGGCTGGGATGGGCAGCTTCAGGTGAGCGATAGCCAATAGCGTCGTCGTCGAACGCTGTAATCCCCGTAGGAGCTGGCTTGCCAGCGAAGAGGTCATCAGGTCCAACATTGTTGTCGCCTGACACACCGCCTTCGCTGGCAAGCCAGCTCCTACGGGTTTTGCGCTCGACGAGAGTTAATGTTTAACCTTAAAACAAGCGTTTCATCGGTCTGATGGCCTTTTGCCTATTTTGTGAGTGCGTTCTCAATCGGAATCAGTACAATCGCCGCATTTGCCCCCAGCGAGAATCAATACCATTAGAGGGGGCATTCGCGAGAAGTCCCCATGCTCATCGGTAGCTATTCCCCCACCCTGGTCATCATTTCCCTCTGCGTAGCGATTCTCGCGTCCTATACCGCACTCGACCTGACCGGACGCATTGCCACCGCCAAAGGCCTCGCCGTGCATTTGTGGACCGCGGGCGGGGCCATTGCCATGGGCATCGGCATCTGGTCGATGCACTTTATCGGCATGCTCGCGTTCAAGTTGCCGATCGACCTGGGGTACGACGGCGCGATCACCCTGTTGTCGCTGCTGATCGGAGTGCTCTCCAGCGGTTTTGCGCTGTGGCTGGTCAGTCAACCGCAATTGCCGGCCTGGCAACTGGCCTTTGGCGCGTTGGTCATGGGCGCCGGCATCAGCGCGATGCACTACACCGGCATGGCCGCCATGCGCATGCAACCGGGCATCGACTACGATCCGACGCTGTTCGGCGCCTCGCTTCTGATCGCGGTCGGTGCATCGGGCGCGGCATTGTGGATTGCTTTCCATTTGCGCCAGCACACACCTTATGTCCGTTTGATCCGTGGCGGGGCCGCCGTGATCATGGGCATCGCCATCGTCGGCATGCACTACACCGGGATGGCCGCCGCACGCTTTGCCGATGGCAGTTTTTGCGGGGCGGCGGTCAATGGCCTGACCGGCAAGGGCCTGGACAATCTGGTGCTGGTCACCACGCTGGCAGTGCTGAGCATTGCCTTGTTGACCTCGATCCTCGATGCACGCCTGGAAGCCCGCACCGCAAGCCTGGCCCAGTCGCTGACCGAGGCCAACCGTGAACTGACCCAACTGGCCCTGCACGACACCCTGACCGGGTTGCCGAACCGGATGCTGCTCGCCGATCGTATCGATCAGGCGATGTCGCGGGTCCGGGAAGAGGGTGGCTGCTTTGCCCTGATGTTCATCGATCTGGATGGCTTCAAACCGGTCAACGATGCCTTTGGTCACCACATGGGTGATCTGTTGTTGCGCGAAGTGGCCCAGCGCCTGCGCGAAGACTTGCGCAGCCAGGACACCCTGGCGCGGATCGGCGGCGATGAGTTCGTGTTGCTGGTGCAATTGAGCGAGCAGATTGACGCCTTGAACCTCGCGGCCCGTCAGGTCGGGTTGATCGGGCGCGCGTTTCGGGTTGCCGAACATGATTTGCACATTTCAGCCAGCGTCGGCATTGCGCTCTACCCGGGTAATGGGCAGTCCGCCGAGGAATTGCTGATGAACGCCGACGCGGCGATGTATCACGCCAAGGGCGCGGGTAAAAACGGCTACAGCTTTTTCGATGCCTCGATGAACAGCAATGCCCGCAAACAGCTGCAATTGCTGCAGGACTTGCGCAGTGCGGTGGAGCTTCAGGAATTCAGCCTGCATTACCAGCCCAAGTTCGACGCTGCCAATGGCCGGCCGGTAGGCGCCGAAGCCTTGTTGCGCTGGGAGCACCCGACGCACGGAATGCTGTTGCCGGACAAATTCATCGAGCTGGCGGAAAAAACCGGGCTGATCATTCCGATCGGCGAGTGGGTACTCAACGAAGCGTGCCGGCAGATGCGCGAGTGGTACGTGCTGGGCTACACCGATTGGCGCATCGCGGTGAACCTTTCAGCCATTCAGTTTTGCCATAGTGGGCTGGTCCAGAGCGTCGCCAAGGCCCTGGCGACTCATCATTTGCCGGCCAACAGCCTGACCCTGGAAATCACTGAAACCACCGCCATGAGCGATGCCGATGCGAGCATGACAGTGCTTCAGGAGCTGTCGGAAATGGGCGTCGACCTGTCCATCGACGATTTTGGCACTGGCTATTCGAGTTTGATGTACCTCAAGCGCCTGCCGGCCAACGAGCTGAAGATCGACCGCGGTTTTGTCCGGGACCTGGAGCACGACAGCGATGACGCCGCCATCGTTTCAGCCATCGTGGCCCTCGGCCAGGCGCTGGGGTTGCGCATCGTCGCCGAAGGCGTGGAGACGGGTGTACAGCAGGACTTCCTGACGCAACTCGGTTGCGATTCGTTGCAGGGTTACCTGCTGGGGCATCCGCTGCCGGCTGCGGGTTTCATGGTGGAAATCCATCGCGGGGAGCAATTGGTCGAGCCGTTGAAAGCCAGTGCCGGGCGCGAAATGTCGATGACATGACAGCTGATGGGTAGCCATGCAAAAACCGCCAATGACGGTTATTCTTGCCCCGACCGCTTAAGCTTTGAATTGGGGGAAAGCTCGAATGGACAAAGTCATCGTCATCACCGGCGGCAGCCGCGGCATTGGTGCCGCCACCGCCCTGTTGGCCGCCGCGCAGGGCTATCGGATCTGCATCAACTACCAGGCCGATGAACAGGCTGCACTCTGCGTGCTGGAGCAAGTCCGCGCCCTCGGTGCGCAAGCCATTGCTGTACGGGCCGACGTCAGCATCGAGGACGAAGTCATCGCGTTGTTCAATCGGGTAGACAGTGAACTGGGCCGGGTCACTGCGCTGGTGAACAACGCCGGCACCGTCGGGCAAAAGTCCCGGGTCGACGAGATGTCCGAGTTCCGCATTCTCAAAATCATGAAAACCAACGTCCTGGCGCCGATCCTCTGTGCCAAGCACGCGATCCTGCGCATGTCACCCAGACATGGCGGGCAGGGCGGCAGCATTGTCAACGTGTCCTCGGTGGCCGCGCGTTTGGGCTCGCCCAACGAGTACGTCGACTACGCCGCCTCCAAAGGCGCTCTGGACACCTTCACCATCGGCCTGTCCAAGGAAGTGGCAGGCGAGGGTATTCGCGTCAATGCCGTGCGCCCCGGCTACATCCATACCGATTTCCATGCCTTGAGCGGTGATCCGGATCGGGTCAGCAAACTGGAATCGGCGATTCCGATGGCGCGGGGCGGGCGGCCGGATGAAGTGGCGGAGGCGATTGTCTGGTTGCTGTCGGACAAGGCGTCTTATGCGACGGGGACTTTCGTCGATCTTGGTGGTGGGCGTTGATCTGAGGTTTGCGTTGTCAGTGCTGGCCTCTTCGCGGGCAAGCCCGCTCCCACAGGGATCTCTGTAGTACGCAGATTTTGTGTTCACCGGAGATCCCTTGTGGGAGCGGGCTTGCCCGCGAAGGCGATGGTTGAGGCAACCCCTGACGATTAGAACGACCGCACAATCCGCCCCAACGTCTCCATCGCCTTCTCCGAATCCTCGGTCCACGGGCTCCCATAATTCAACCGAATACAATTCCTGAACCGCTGCGTCGGCGAAAAGATCGGCCCCGGTGCAATGCTGATGCCTTGCGCCAGTGCCATCTGAAACAACTTCAGCGAATCCATCTGTTCCGGCAGTTCCAGCCATAAAAAGTACCCGCCCGCTGGCTGGCTCACCCGCGTCTGCGCCGGGAAATACCGGGCGATGGCGGCGAGCATGGCGCTTTGCTGGTCTTCCAGCGCGTGGCGCAGTTTGCGCAGATGCCGGTCGTAGCCACCGTGTTGCAGATAATCGGCGATAGCTGCCTGGGCCGGCATCGACGCGCACAGCGAAGTCATGAGTTTCAGTCGTTCGATTTTCTGCGCATAACGTCCGGCGGCGACCCAGCCGATGCGGTAACCGGGGGCCAGGCTCTTGGCGAACGAGCCGCAGTGCATCACCAGGCCTTCGGTATCAAACGCCTTGGCCGGTTTCGGTGCTTGCTGGCCGTAATACAGCTCGGCGTAAACATCGTCTTCGATCAGCGGCACTTGATGGCGGCGCAGCAGCTCCACAAGCTGCTGTTTCTTTGCCTCGGGCAGGGTCGCGCCCATGGGGTTCTGGAAGCTGGTCATGCACCAGCAGGCCTTGATCGGATAGCGCTCAAGGGTTTGTTCTAGCACGCCGAGGTCGATGCCATCGCGCGGGTGTACGGGGATTTCCACGGCTTTGAGTTTCAGCCGTTCAAGCACTTGCAGGCAGGCGTAGAACGCCGGGGCTTCAATGGCCACCAGATCGCCGGGCTCCGTCACCGCTTGCAGGCACAGGTTGAGGGCTTCCAGTGCACCGTTGGTGATCAGCAGTTCTTCCATGGGCAGCATCAGCCCGCCGACCATGTAGCGCAGGGCGATTTGCCGACGCAGTTGCGGGTTGCCGGGCGACATGTCGGTGACGACCATACGCGGGTCCATTTCGCGGCTGGCGCTGGCCAGGGAGCGGGACAAGCGCTGCAGGGGAAACAGCGTCGGGCTGGGGAATGCCGAGCCGAAGGGCACGGTGTTGGGGTCCTTGATCGAATCGAGTACCGAGAACACCAGTTCGCTGACGTCGACTTCGGTGGACTCGTTGACCTGATTGCTGATCTCCGGTTCGGAAAACGGCCGTGGCGCATGGGCGTTGACGAAGTAACCGGAGCGCGGACGGGCGCGGATCAGTCCACGTCGTTCCAGCAGGTAGTAGGCCTGGAACACCGTCGACGGGCTGACACCGTAGGTCTGGCTGGCGTAGCGTACCGACGGCACACGCTGGCCCGGGCCGAGGACGCCGGTGCGGATCAGTTCTGCGATGTCGTCGGCGAATTTTTCGTAGCGTTTCATCGAGTGCCCGAAAGGTTGTCATTCAAGAAAATCGAGGTGACTTCATCGCGGGCAAGTCGCACCGCCGCTCCCACATGTGCGATGCAATACCTGTGGGAGCGGGCTTGCCCGCGATGGCAGCACCGCAGTGTAATGGCTCAGCGATTCATCGGCGCAACAAACCGGCTCTTCGCCACGCTGTAGACGCCAGGCTCATCGCTGTCGACCACCTTGAAACCGAGGCTCTGCGAACTGCTGGCCGGACGCTCCGTGAGCATCACCACCGACACCGGCACATCGACGATCTCGCCCGGTGCCAGGCTCAACCCGGTCTTGCCCTGCAACTCGAATCCATCGGCATCGACCAGGCGCAATTGATAGTCCTGACGCTGCTGGGTCTTGTTGATCACCTTCAGACTGTAGATGTTTTCGATCTGCCCCTGGCTGTTCTCGCGGAACAGGCCCCGGTCCTTGCTGACGTCGAGCGAGACCATCGGCCGTTCCATCAGCGCCACCACCAACGCGGCGATCATCACCAGCAGTACGGCGGTGTAGCCGATCAGGCGCGGGCGCAGCAGGTGTGTCTTGCCGCCCTGCAACTGGTGCTCGGAGGTATAGCTGATCAATCCGCGGGCGTAGCCCATCTTGTCCATGATCGAATCGCAGGCGTCGATGCAGGCGGCGCAACCGATGCACTCCATCTGCAAACCATCGCGTATGTCGATGCCGGTCGGGCAGACCTGTACGCAGAGCTGGCAATCGATGCAATCGCCCAAGCCGACTTCGGCGGGCTTGACCTCGCGTTTGCGCGGGCCACGGTTTTCGCCTCGGGCCACGTCGTAGGAAATGGTCAGGGTGTCCTTGTCGAACATCACGCTCTGGAACCGCGCGTAGGGACACATGTGCATGCACACCGCTTCACGCAGCCAGCCGGCATTGATGTACGTGGCGCCGGTAAAGAACAGCACCCAGAACAGGCTGACACCGCTCATTTGAAAGGTCAGCAGCTCTTCGGTCAACGGCCGGATCGGCGTGAAGTAGCCGACGAAGGTCAGGCCGGTCAGCAGGCTGATGGCCAGCCACAAGGTGTGCTTGGCCGCGCGACGCATCAGTTTGTTCAGGCCCCATGGCGCTGCTTGCAACTTGATCCGCTGGTTGCGTTCGCCTTCGGTGATCTTCTCGCACCACATGAAGATCCAGGTCCACGAACTTTGCGGGCAGGTGTAGCCGCACCAGACCCGCCCCGCGAAGACGGTGATCGCAAACAGACCGAACGCGGCAATGATCAACAGCGCCGACAGCAGGATGAAATCCTGTGGCCAGAAGGTCGCACCGAAGATATGGAATTTGCTTTCGGAAAGATCCCAGAGCACCGCCTGGCGACCGCCCCAGTTCAACCACACGGTGCCGAAGAACAGCAAAAACAGAAAGCCCGCGCCGCTGATGCGCAGGTTGCGGAACAGTCCGGTGAAGCTGCGGGTGTGGATCAGGTTGTCGCTGGTTCTGGCCTTCATCTTTGGACGCGAAGGCTCGAATGTTTCTACGGTTCGGACGGGGATTCTCTCGCTCATGGTCTTTCGCTCATCAGCCTCCATCAGGCATGAGCACTATGAGTGGAGATCTGTTTGCATAACAGACTCAGGTATTGCATTAAAAAGCGGATCAGATGGCGATGACTGCACGGCCTGCGACAACTTGAAGCACCCGTCGCACAAAGGCGCAAACGCCTATGCAAAACAGCTGAGGTAGGTGTTGATCAACGTCAGTCAAATCACCGAATCACCGTCGATGGCTTTCAAGTGCCGGCGTCACGGCCGGACTGGGCAGGGAGGCGACGGCGGTGTTCAGTAGTTGTTGGCCTTGGGGCAGCCGGGAATGCATTGTTCAAACCTCCAGTGGCACATGGCGTGAGTCGTGCTTAAGTAGGTGGACTGGTTGGTTGACCGCTGCGCGATGGGTTTGATTGCGAAAATTGCGGATGAACTTTCACGGTGGCTGTCGCTCGGAACCTAAGTGAGTGAATCCCGAGGCGGATGGCCCGCCGGGATGGCGAACTGACACAAGCGCGTCCATGGGGCGTAAGGAGAGAGGCTCGATGACGGCTGAAAAACCGACTGAGTTGAGCTACAACCCGCACATGCCGCTGTCGCAGGCGTTGTTGCTGCCGCGTATCGTCATGGAAAACATCATGCCGACCCTTGAAGGCGGGCAGTTCGCCGTCAAGGCTGTGGTGGGGCAGGATGTGGTGGTGACGGCCAAGGTCTTCGCCGACGGGCATGACAAGCTGGCGGTTCGTGTGCGCTGGCGGGCTGAAGACGAGGACGTCTGGCAAAGCGCGGTCATGAACGACCTGGGCAACAATGGTTGGCAAGGGCGGTTCCGTGTCGACAGCCAGGGCCGTTATCTGTTCTGTATCGAAGCCTGGATCGATCAGTTCGCCAGTTTTCGCTATGAGCTGGAAAAGAAGCATGCGGCTGCCGTTCCGGTAAGCCTGGAACTTCAGGAAGGGCGGATTCATGTGCTACAAGCCGCCGAACGCAGCGAAGGGCAGCTCAGCGAGCAACTGGCGGCCTTGCACCATGAACTGTCAGGACTGCTCGAAACCGAGCAGGTCGCACTGTTTTTGCACCAGCGTAGTGCCGACCTCATGGCCCGCGTCGAACACCGTGCGTACTTGAGCCTGAGCCCGGAGTACCCGGTGGATGTGGAGCGCGAACTGGCGCAGTTCGCCAGTTGGTATGAGTTGTTCCCGCGTTCGATCACCGACGATCCTGCGCGCCATGGCACTTTCAATGACGTGCATTCACGGCTGGCGATGATCCAGGACATGGGCTTCGATGTGCTGTATTTCCCACCGATCCATCCAATCGGGCGCAGCTACCGCAAAGGCCCGAACAATGCCCTGACGGCGGGCCCCGATGATCCGGGCAGCCCCTATGCGATCGGCAGCGAGGAGGGCGGGCACGAGGCGATTCACTCGCAGTTGGGTAGCCGCGACGACTTCCGGCGACTGGTGGCGGCCGCCGCGGCCCATGGCCTGGAAATCGCCCTCGATTTCGCCATCCAGTGTTCCCAGGACCATCCGTGGCTCAAGCAACACCCTGGCTGGTTCAACTGGCGGCCCGACGGCACGATCAAATACGCGGAGAACCCGCCGAAGAAGTACCAGGACATCGTCAACGTCGACTTCTATACCCCGGAGGCGATTCCGAGCCTGTGGTTGGAGTTGCGCGATATCGTGGTGGGCTGGGTCGAGGAGGGCGTGAAGATCTTCCGTGTCGATAACCCGCACACCAAGCCCTTGCCGTTCTGGCAGTGGTTGATCGCCGATGTACGGGCGTTGTACCCCGAGGTGATCTTCCTCGCCGAAGCCTTTACCACCCCGGCAATGATGGCGCGTCTGGGCAAGGTCGGTTACTCCCAGAGCTACACCTATTTCACCTGGCGCAACACCAAGGCCGAACTGGCGAGCTACTTCAGCGAACTCAACGAGTCGCCCTGGCGCGAGTGCTACCGGCCGAATTTTTTCGTCAATACACCGGACATCAACCCGGCGTTCCTGCATGAATCCGGGCGCCCCGGGTTCCTCATTCGCGCGGTGCTGGCGACCATGGGCTCGGGCCTGTGGGGCATGTATTCGGGGTTCGAACTGTGCGAGTCGGCGCCGGTGCCGGGCAAGGAGGAGTACCTCGACTCCGAGAAGTACGAAATCCGCCCCAGGGACTTCAACACACCGGGCAACATCATTGCCGAGATCGCCCAGCTCAACCGCATTCGCCGACAGAACCCGGCGTTGCACACGCATCTGGGCCTGAAGGTCTACAACGCCTGGAACGACAACATCCTGTATTTCGGTAAACGTAGCACCGACGGCAGCAACTTTATTCTGGTGGCGGTCAGTCTCGATCCGCACAACGTGCAGGAGGCGAACTTCGAGTTGCCGTTATGGGAATTGGGCCTGCCCGACCATGCCAGCACCCAGGGCGAAGACTTGATGAATGGTCATCGCTGGACCTGGCACGGCAAAAACCAGTTCATGCGGATCGACCCGGCGTTCCAGCCGTTCGGGATCTGGCGCATTACCGCCTCATAAATACATCACAGACATCTGTGGCGAGAGGGCAACGTAGACCTGTAGGAGCCGGCTTGCTGGCGATGGCTGCACATCAATCTACATGGATGACGCCTGACACACCGCGATCGCCGGCAAGCCGGCTCCTGCAGGAGGCAGGCGTCCCATCCAAAGTTTCCCGGCTCTGTGGTGGTTACTTTGAATTGACCAGGAGTTTCAAATGGCGAAGAAACCCAAGGCAGCCACGTTCATCAAGGATCCGCTCTGGTACAAGGACGCGGTGATCTATCAAGTTCACGTCAAATCGTATTTCGACTCCAACAACGACGGGATCGGCGACTTTCCCGGCCTCATCGCCAAGCTCGACTACATCGCCGACCTGGGCGTCAACACCATCTGGCTGTTGCCGTTCTATCCCTCGCCACGGCGTGACGACGGTTATGACATCGCCGAGTACCGCGGCGTGCACAGTGACTACGGCACCATGGCCGATGCCAGGCGCTTTATTGCCGAGGCGCACAAACGCGGCCTGCGGGTGATCACCGAGCTGGTCATCAACCACACGTCCGACCAGCACCCGTGGTTCCAGCGCGCACGCAAGGCCAAGCCCGGTTCAGCAGCGCGGGACTTCTACGTGTGGTCCGATGACGATCAGAAATACGACGGCACCCGCATCATTTTTCTCGACACCGAAAAGTCCAACTGGACCTGGGACCCGGTCGCCGGCCAATACTTCTGGCACCGCTTCTACTCCCACCAGCCAGACCTGAATTTCGATAACCCGCAAGTCATGAAAGCGGTGCTGTCGGTGATGCGTTACTGGCTCGACATGGGCATCGACGGTTTGCGTCTGGACGCGATTCCCTACCTGATCGAACGCGACGGCACCAACAACGAGAACCTGCCGGAAACCCATGACGTCCTGAAAAGGATCCGCGCGGAAATCGACGCCAACTACCCCGACCGCATGCTGCTGGCCGAGGCCAATCAGTGGCCGGAAGACACCCGGCTGTACTTCGGCCAAACCGATAAAAAAGGCCTGAATGGCGACGAATGCCACATGGCTTTTCACTTCCCGCTGATGCCGCGCATGTACATGGCGCTGGCCCAGGAAGATCGCTTCCCGATCACCGATATTCTGCGCCAGACCCCGGATATTCCCGCCAACTGCCAATGGGCGATCTTCCTGCGCAATCACGATGAGCTGACCCTGGAAATGGTCACCGACAAGGAACGCGACTACCTTTGGAACTACTATGCCGCCGACCGTCGCGCGCGGATCAATCTGGGGATTCGTCGCCGACTGGCGCCATTGGTGGAACGTGACCGCCGTCGGGTCGAGCTGCTCAACAGCCTGCTGCT
Source organism: Pseudomonas sp. GM55 (assembly GCF_000282395.1). Lineage (NCBI taxonomy): Bacteria > Pseudomonadati > Pseudomonadota > Gammaproteobacteria > Pseudomonadales > Pseudomonadaceae > Pseudomonas > Pseudomonas sp. GM55. Next base: position 12,282 of record NZ_AKJJ01000135.1, read on the forward strand.
GTCCATGCCCGGCACGCCGACCCTGTATTACGGCGACGAAATCGGCATGGGCGACAACATCTACCTCGGCGACCGCGACGGTGTGCGTACGCCGATGCAATGGTCCATCGACCGCAACGGCGGTTTCTCCCGCGCCGACCCGGCCAGCCTGGTGCTGCCGCCGATCATGGACCCGCAATATGGCTACCTGTCGGTCAACGTCGAAACCCAGGCCGGCGACCCGCATTCGCTGCTCAACTGGACCCGGCGCCTGCTGGCCGTGCGCAAGCAATCCAAGGCTTTCGGGCGCGGTACGTTGAAGATGCTTTCGCCCAGCAACCGGCGGATCCTGGCTTACACCCGTGAATACACCGGGGTGGACGGCAAGCACGAAATCATTCTGTGCGTGGCCAACGTGTCGCGCAGTGCCCAGGCCGCCGAGCTGGATTTGTCGGCCTACGTCGGCATGGTGCCGGTGGAAATGCTCGGGGGTAACGCGTTCCCGCCCATCGGCCAGCTGAATTTCCTCCTGACATTGGCGCCTTACGGCTTTTACTGGTTCGGTCTGGCCGCGGAAAACCAGATGCCAAGCTGGCACGTTGAGCCCGCACAAAGCCTGCCGGACTTCACTACGCTGGTGCTGCAAAAACGCATGGAAGAGCTGCTCGAAGCGCCGTCAAGGACCACGCTGGAGCAAAGCATCCTGCCGAACTGGCTGCAGAACCGCCGCTGGTTTGCCGGCAAGGACGCTGCCATCGAACAGGTTGATCTGGCCTATGGCGTGCGGTTCGGCGATCCGCAGCATCCGGTGCTGTTCAGTGAGATCAATGTCACCAGCGCTGGCCAGAGCAGCCGCTACCAGTTGCCGTTCGGCTTTATCCCGGAAGACCAGGTCGGTACGCCGTTGCCGCAGCAATTGGCGTTGTCGCGGGTACGGCGAGGGCGCCAGGTCGGTCTGATCACCGATGCCTTCAGCCTGGAAACTTTTGTGCATGCCGTGTTGCAGGGCATTCAGGCCGGCACTGTGTTGGCGTCCAGCGATGGCGACATCCGCTTCGAGTCCACCGCGGAGCTTGAAAAACTCGGCCTCAATTCCGAGTCGCCGGTACGTTATCTGTCCGCCGAACAGTCCAACAGTTCGGTGGTGATCGGCAATAGCCTGGTGCTGAAGTTGATCCGCAAGGTCGCCTCCGGGGTGCATCCTGAACTGGAAATGAGCGCGTACCTGACGCAAGCCGGGTTCGGCAATATTTCGCCATTGCTGGGGGCGGTGGTGCGTCGGGATACGGCGGGTGAAGACAACCTGCTGATGATTGCCCAAGGCTATCTGAGTAATCAGGGGGACGCCTGGGAGTGGACCCAGAACAACCTCGAGCGGGCGCTTCGCGATGAGCTGGCCAACGCGGTGTCCGAGCAGGAGCAACATTACAACGCGCTCGGCGAACTGAAAGATTTCGCCGCTATGCTCGGTCAGCGCCTGGGGGAAATGCATCAGGTACTGGCAGCGCCGGGTACCCACCCGGATTTCTTGCCGCAGGTCACCACGCAGAAGGAAGCGCTGGCCTCGGCCAAGGATGTCGCGGCGCAAATCGAGCATGCGCTGAACTTGCTCAAGCAACATGAAAGTCAACTGGATACGGCGGACCAGAACCTGGTCAGCCATTTGCTGGACAACAAAAAGGTCATTCTTGGTCATGTACAAGCGTTGGGCAAAAAGACCGCGGGTGGTTTGCGCATTCGCGTGCACGGCGACCTGCATCTGGGGCAGGTGCTGGTGATCAAGGGCGATGCCTATCTGATCGACTTTGAAGGTGAACCGGCACGGCCGTTGCAAGAACGACGGGGCAAGCACAGCCCGTACAAGGATGTCAGCGGCGTGCTGCGCTCCTTCGACTATGCGGCGGCGATGGCGATCAATGTACAGGGCGTCGACAACACGGCTGCAGCCGCTACTGCGCGTTTGCGGGTCACCGAGCGCTACTTGAGCGAGGCGCGGCAAGCATTTGTCGACGCTTATCGGTTGGCGGCAGCTAGTCTTGCCCATGCATGGCAAGATCCCGAAGGCGAGGACGCCGCGCTGGCGTTGTTCGGTCTGGAGAAGGCGGCGTATGAAGTGGCCTATGAGGCGGAAAATCGCCCCACCTGGCTGCCCGTGCCATTGCACGGTTTGTATGGATTATTGAGTGGGCTTAAACCCTTTTCCGATCTTGGTGGAGAGTAGTCATGAGTGTCTCGAACAAGGAACAGGGTCATTACAAAGAAGCGCTACTGCCCAGCGCACGGGATATCGATGCATTGGTGCGCGCCGAGCATATCGATCCTTTCGCCATTCTCGGCCCCCATGGTGATGGCGTCGGCGGGCAGTTCATTCGCGCTTATCTGCCGGGCGCCCTGAGTGTGGAAGTGCTGGCCAGAGATTCGGGCGAGGAGCTTGGAAAGCTTGAGGCCACAGAGACGCCGGGGTTGTTTGTCGGGCATTTCGGCCCAGTGCAAGGGTACCTGCTGCGCACCCGTTGGGCCGGCGGCGAGCAAACGGCCGAAGACCCTTACAGCTTCGGCCCGTTGCTGGGCGAAATGGACTTGTACCTGTTTGCCGAAGGCAATCACCGTGACCTCAGCGCGTGCCTGGGCGCACAACTGAAGACCGTGGACGGCGTCGACGGCGTGCGTTTCGCCGTGTGGGCGCCGAATGCCCGGCGAGTGTCGGTGGTCGGAGATTTCAACGTCTGGGACGGGCGCCGGCATCCGATGCGCCTGCGTCATCCCACCGGTGTCTGGGAGTTGTTCATCCCGCGCCTGCAAGCGGGCGACGCCTACAAATACGAGATTCTCGGCGCCCACGGCATTCTGCCGTTGAAGGCCGATCCCATGGCGCTGGCCACCAGCCTGCCACCGGACACTGCCTCGAAAGTCGCTTCACCCTTGAAGGTCGACTGGCAGGATCAGGACTGGATGATGGGTCGAGGCGACCGCCAGCGGGTGACGGCGCCATTGTCGATCTACGAGTTGCACGCCGGTTCGTGGCAATGTGAACTGGACGATCTGGGCGAAGTGTCTCGCCAGTACACCTGGCCCGAACTGACCGAGCGGCTGATTCCCTATGTAAAAGACCTCGGTTTCACCCACATCGAACTGATGCCGATCATGGAGCACCCGTTTGGCGGCTCGTGGGGTTATCAGTTGCTGTCGCAATTCGCGCCGAGTGCGCGATATGGCACGCCGGACGAGTTCGCCGCGTTCGTCAACGCCTGCCATGTGGCCGGGCTCGGAGTGATCCTCGACTGGGTGCCGGCGCATTTCCCCACTGATACCCACGGCCTGGCCCAGTTCGACGGCACGGCGCTGTACGAGTATGGCAACCCGCAGGAGGGCTTCCATCAGGATTGGGACACGCTGATCTACAACCTGGGCCGCACCGAAGTGCACGGTTACATGCTGGCGTCGGCGCTGCACTGGCTCAAGCATTTCCATGTCGACGGCCTGCGGGTCGACGCGGTGGCCTCGATGCTGTACCGCGACTACTCGCGCAAGGCTGGCGAGTGGGTGCCGAACCGCCACGGCGGCCGGGAGAACCTGGAAGCCATCGACTTCCTGCGCCACCTCAACGACGTGGTGGCCCTGGAAGCGCCCGGTGCACTGATCATCGCCGAGGAATCCACGGCATGGCCGGGCGTCAGCCAGGGCACGCAACAGGGCGGCCTGGGCTTTGCCTACAAATGGAACATGGGCTGGATGCACGATTCGCTGCACTACATTCAGCAAGACCCGGTCTACCGTGCCCATCATCACAACGAGCTGAGTTTCGGCCTGGTGTACGCCTGGTCCGAGCGTTTCATCCTGCCGATTTCCCACGACGAAGTGGTGCACGGCAAACACTCGCTGATCGACAAGATGCCCGGTGACCGCTGGCAGAAATTCGCCAACCTGCGGGCCTACCTGAGCTTCATGTGGGCACATCCGGGCAAGAAGCTGCTGTTCATGGGCTGCGAATTCGGTCAGTGGCGCGAGTGGAACCACGACCAGCAACTGGACTGGTACCTGTTGCAATACTCCGAGCACAAGGGCGTGCAGAAACTGGTGGCCGACCTCAATCACCTGTACCGCGAAGAGCCGGCGCTGCATGAGCAGGACGATGTGCCGCAGGGTTTCCAGTGGCTGATTGGCGATGATGCGATCAACAGCGTCTATGCGTGGTTGCGCTGGAGCAAGGACGGCAAGCCGCTGTTGGTGGTGGCCAACTTCACCCCGGTGCCACGCGAGGCTTATCGCGTCGGGGTGCCGTTTGCCGGGCAGTGGAACGAGGTGCTCAACAGCGATTCGTCGATCTATGCCGGCTCCAATTACGGTAACAGCGGCGGGGCGGTCGCCGAGGACGCACCCAGTCATGGCCAGGCGTTGTCGTTGGTGTTGAATCTGCCGCCGTTGGCGGTGTTGATGTTAAGGCCGCAGGGCTGATCCGAAGTTAGCGGTGCTGCCTTTCGTGAGCAGGTCGGGTCGCCGCACCTGCTCGCTAAGGGGCCAACCTGACCAACACGCCTTCACCAACGCATCCGCACACCCAGGCTGCCAATCAACCCATTCAAGTCGTTGTCATCCACATCGCTGCTGTAATCGGCGCTGACGTAAAAACTCACGGTCGGCGTGACTCTGGCGACCAGGCCCAGACCCAGTTCGACGGTCGAGGAATTGCGGCTGCTGCTGATCTTGTCCACCTGATCGAGGGTCACGCTGTTGCCGGTGTACACCGTGTGCCACAAGTTGGTCCGCACGTAAGGTTCGACCGGCAGGCCGTTGATGTCGTAACTGCCTTTCAAGTGCGCACCGACCCGGCCACTCCACGAAGTCAGGTCAGTAGAAGATGAGTTGCCGGATCCGGCATACGGGGTGTCCAGGGTGATGCGCTGATTGATCAACTGTGCCTGGGGTTCTATCACCCAGTTTTCGCCAAGGCCGATGGGAATGCCACCTTCCACCGACAACGTTACCGCGCTGCCCTCGGTGGCTCTTCGGGTCCCCTGCTCGTTGCGGCTGAAGCCGCTGACCCGGCCACCGCTGGCGGTCAGGTCGACGTGCCAGCCTTGTGGTCCGGTCAGGCTCCAGTAGGCGCCGAGGCTTTGCCCCTGGAGGTTGAGCGTGTCGCTATTGGGGGCGGACATGACCGGGGTGATCTGCGCGCCCTTGTTGTTGAGCTGGAACTGGCGCGTGCCGCCGACCAGGCCGACACGTTGCGTATGGCCGCTGGCGCTTTGCAGGGTGAGGATCGCCGGGCCTTTGAATTCGTGGGTTCCGGGAACGGCCAGCCCCTGGGAAAGGAAGTCGGTTTGTGCCTGGCGAGAGGGTTGGCCGTAAAGTTGCTCCCAGACCGTGGGCGCGGCGTCTTCGGTGGTCAGGTTCGAACTTCGCAGATCGGGATGAGCGCTGAACTGACCGGGGTACGTTACTGCAAGGGTAGACAGACCGAGCGTCGGGATGTCCTGGCGATACCACGGCGTTGTTTCTTGTTCGTCAGGGGCGGCTTGTATTTCCAGGGAGGAACACAACAGGAGTGAACTCGACACGGTGCAAAAAGTGACTTTGATCTCTTGTGGGGTGAGTGAAATTCTCATGGCGGTCTACCTTGCAGTCGCATGCGGTATCTCGCTCTGGCGTCTCTCCTACCCCGAATGAGGGACGACCGAATGGAGTAGGGCTCGCCACGGGCTACCCGTTTTTACGGGTGCCTGAGGCTGGTCCTGATGGTAATTCCGGGGGGTAGTAACTGAGTCAAGAAGACCGGAACGATCACGTCAAGAAGACGGCCGATAAGTGGTAAAGGTTTAAGTGCCTGATTTATGACGTGTCTCCAAGTTCTTGTTTGTTCGACGGTTCGTCAAAAAAAACCTCGGGACAGAGTGGTTTTCGGCCCTCACCACTTCACCCGGACTCCCACGTTACCGAATGTTCCCCGTTGCTGGGTGCTGTCGATGTTGCTGCTGTAGTCGACGCCGGCATACACACTGACGGATGTCGCGACGCTCAGCACCATCCCGATACCGAGGTCGGCGGACGAGGTTCGTTGTTGGGTTTCGACCTGATCGACATGATCAAAGGTGACCGTGTCGGTACCGGTGAAGGAGTGCCAGATATTGGCCCGCAGATAGGGTTCCAGCGGCCGACCGCCGACTTCGTAGCGACCTTTGAGGCGAGCGCCGACGCGGCCGGTCCAGGCGCTGTCGGAATCGAACGAGACATGGGAGAGGCCGTCGTCCTGACTGTCGAGTCTGACCTTCTGGTAAATCGCCTGGGCCTGGGGTTCGATCACCCAGTTCGCGGCCAGCGCGATCGGGTATCCGACCTCTGCCGATAACGTCGTGACGTGACCATCATTGTCGATCTTCAGACCGCTTTGCGAATGGTTGTCACCGTTGAGCCAGGTGTACATGGCCACGGTATCGAGATAGGCGCCGGCAGGATCGGTCAGGGTCCAGTAAACGCCAAGACTGTCGCCTTGCAATTCCACCTTGCCGGAGCGTTTGCCTTCGAAGCCCTCGTTGAAACCGTCGACATCACCTTGCAGGCGGCTGTGACCGATAAAGAAACCACTGCGCTGGGTTTGTCCACTCGTCAGCTGCGAACTGAACAGGTCATGGCCGACCTGGAAGCCATTGAGCGAGCCGTCCAGTCTTGGCGTGACGGTGCCGGCCCAGGTCTGCTCGAGGTTCTTGCCATAGACTCGGCCCCAACCAGCGCCCAAGGCCCCGGTTTCTGTCAGCAGGCGCTGGTCGCCCTGGCGATCATGGAATGTGCCCAACGCCGTCAGGCTCAATTGTGCTGCGGCTGGCGGCACCACCGACCAAGTGGGAACGGCCTCGCGGTACAGTGGGATCGGTGCCGCGCCCGGGACAGCGGCGGGTAACACCGGGGCTTCGACTGTTACAACCCCTTCAACCCCGGGAACTCCGGGAACCCCCGGAACCCCGGGAACTCCGGAAACCGTAACAACCGGGGCGGCCACCGGTACTGCCACCAAAGGCACCAGCGTCGGCGGCAAGGCGGGATCAGGGTTGGCGACAGCGACCAATGGCGGTGCCACAACCGAGGAGCGCAAGTACCAACTGTTTTCGCTGCCAGGTGTGATACCGCCTTTGAACAGGCGGTAGTCGAAGGCACCGACCGATACCGGGGCTTTGAGGGCGAACGCGGTGTTGTCGCTGACAGCCGTGCCCTGGGCCTGAACCAACTGGATGCCGTTCTGCTGCGTCAGCGCGCCCGCGCCACCGATGTTGCTGACCGTAATCAGGGTACTGCCGGTCAGCGTCCCGTTGTTCACGATCAGTTTGTCACTGGGGGAGCTGTCATCGCCCACTGTGCTTTGCAAAAGCAACTGACCGCCGTTACCCGCGTAATTACCCTCAACAGTCAGGGTGTCATTGGTGCGCGAGTTACCATTGGTGAGATCGATGACCCCGCCGTTGTTCAAGGTTGCGAGCCGGCCTGTGGTCAATGGCGTGATGCTGCCCTGCACCGAAGTCAATGTGCTGCTGCCGTCGATATTGAATACTCCCGTGCCGCTGGTGCTGTCTCCCAGTTGAAAGTTGCCATCCAGATCGAAGCGCGAGCCATTACCCAGATTGACGGTTTCCCAATTGATGTAGCGGCTGGCGCCCGATGAGGTGGTGTGATCGAGGGTCAGCAGATCATTGCCGATACCACCATCGATGCTCGGGGTCAGCGCGAGGGTGCTTTCGGTCAGATTGCGCAAGGTGGCGCGGTCGTCGCCCGCTTGCAGGAGGATTGGCGAGCGGATGATCCCGCCGCCGTCCCAGAGCAAAGTGTCATCGCCGTTGCCGGTGCGGATCTCGCCAACGATTTCCCCGCCCGTGACCGTGATGCTGTCATTGCCGTTGCTGACACTGATATTGCCACCGATACGGCCGCCGGAAACGATGATGGTGTCGGTGCCTAAACCCGTCACCAGATTGCCGAGGATCTGCCCGGCGGACATCTCGAAAATATTGTTATCGAGTTTCATGTCGACACGGCCAATGGTGCCGCCGGTCATTCTGGCGACGTCGCCATCCTCGAAGGCGCCGACGATGGTGCCGGCGGTCATCAGGAAGGTGTCGCGGCCGTCCCCTTGGGCCAGGGACTGAAGGGAGCCGCCCGACATGACGAAGTGATCGATGCCATTGCCCTGGCTGACCGCCCCGGTGACCTGTCCGGCGCTGATCGTAAAACTGTCCGCCCCGTCGCCCAGATCCACAGCGCCGGCCACGATGCCGGAAGCCATGTTCACCGTGTCGGCGCCGGCGCCGAAGGTCACGTTGCCGTTGATCCTGCCGCTGCCATTGGCGGGGAAGGTCAGGGTGTTATTGCCCGATAAATCGCTCAGCGGGCCGCTGGTGGCGCTGTCGCAGACAAAGTTGTCGTTGCCGGCGGTGGGGATGAGTGTGCAGGCGGCGTAGACGGGTTGGGACCAGTTCGTACACAACCATATCGAGAACAGGCAGACGCCATGACGGTACTTGGACAGATCTGTCGAAAACTCCATGTTGCCTCCGCGATGGGATCAACTTCCGTTCCCTGGGCCATCATGAGTGGCCAGGAAACTGACGTATTCGGCAGCGCGAATTGCAAGGCAGCTTCGGGACAATCAACGACCCGCGAATACCTTCAGCAACCAAGACGCTACGCGTGTGGCGCAAGCCCCCACAGGCATCTGTCAGGGCATCACCAACGTAGCAGTCACTGATGCACCATGGCTACTGTCAGAAATAACAGGTGGGGGACGATTTCTCGGCATTCGTACTGAATGGGCGCGATTCAGAGATGCACTTCCACCGCCAACGGCAAATGGTCTGAAAGGTGCGTCCACGGCTTGTGCCCGAGTATTTTCGGCTCATGACTGCTGGCATTGCGCAGGTAGACGCGATCGAGGCGCAACAAGGGAAACCGCGCGGGGTAGGTTTTGGCCGGACGACCAAGGTGGCGTTCGAACGCTTCGTGCAAGTCGTCGCGGCGGACCAGAGCGGCATTGCCTTGCATCTGCCAGTCGTTGAAGTCACCGGCAATGATGACCGGCGCCTGTTCAGGCAGGGACTCAAGGAGCTGACAGAGCAACTGCAATTGCAGTTGGCGATGGCTTTCCAGCAGGCTGAGGTGGACGCAGATGGCATGGACTTCGCTGTGCCCTGGTACGTCCAGCACGCAGTGCAGCAAGCCGCGACGTTCCGGGCCGGTGATGGAAACATCCAGGTTTCGGTACTCGCGGATCGGGTACTTCGACAGCAGGGCGTTGCCATGATGACCGTCTGGGTAGACGGCGTTGCGCCCATAAGCGAAGTCGCTCCACATGCTGTCGGCAAGGAATTCATATTGCGAGGTTTGCGGCCAATCGTTGTAGCGGGAGGAGTGGCGGTCGTGCTCGCCGACGACCTCTTGCAGAAACACCAGGTCTGCCGACGTACTGCGCACCGCTTCACGCAGCTCGGGGAGGATGAAACGCCGGTTGAGTGCGGTAAATCCCTTGTGGGTGTTGACCGTCAGTACGCGAAGCCGATGAATCGCCGCAGGCGTGTTCAATGGCATTGATTCGGTTACCTGCGGTTTTGAATGACTGGCCACATGCACTCCTCTGATTCAGGGCTGCTTATGTATGCGACTGATGCGACAGCAGGCAGTTCAGTCTGATGGGCTGTACTTTCAAACCAACACAATTTCATAAGGCAAACGGATGCGCTCCAGCAGCGTCCGGGGCAGCAACGGTGCAAGGCCAATGGCCGGTTCGCCGTCGAGTTGGCTGGCGTAGGCGTGGATGGCGTGGCTCTTGCGGGCGACGGTCCAAGTGTCGAGGCGCACCTTGCGTGCACGATGCCAGGGGATCAGTTCCCGGTCCCGTGCCGGCCAGTGCCAGGCCCAGAGCGGTATGTCGTTATAGGTTGCCCCTGCACTGGCCGCTGCCCTGGCGCTGGCGCGGCCAACAGTGTCGTGGTCGGCGTTGCCGTCCTCGCGCCAGGTGCTGAACACCACATCACCGGGGCGCAGGTAACGCGTGATGAATCGGGTGATCTGTTCTTCGTGTTCGACCAGGGCGTTGTCGGTAAACCCGCCGCGTATCCACTTCAGGCTGTGCATCGGCAACCCCAGTCGGCGTATGGCTTCGACGCTTTCCTGGGGGCGGAATACGCTGAGGCGTTTCTCCGACCACTGCACAGAGCCCGGATGGCTGGCGCTGCCGTCGGTGATCGAGATCAATTGCAGTGGGTGGCCCAGGTTGCTGAGCAATTGCAGCAGGCCGCCGCAGGTCACGACCTCATCGCCAGGGTGCGGAGCAATGAGCACCGCGCGTGCGCCAGTGGGTACCAGGGATTGGGTGCTGATGACCGGAATGCTGTCCAGTTGCGGGGCACTGTTCCAGATCTGCGATGGCAGGCTGGCTTCACTGACGGAAACGGATTTCATGGGCATTACGTCCTTGTTCTGCTTCGCCTTCAGTCGTGCGCGATCCAGGCCCGGCAGACCCGTGAGGGCTCGTTGATAACAATGTGCGACAAGCCAAACCCTGGATTGCCGCGAATCGAGTATTGCTCATGTAACGCTATTCGTCGCATCGCGAACCTGACCAATATGATTTTTCCGCTCTACGGCAGTGGCGCCGTGAATTCCTGAACCTTGTCGTTACTCTTGCTCCTCATGCTGCAACTCGAACAGCAGCAACGAGCGGCCGGTGACCGAGTACTCGTGGCCAAACTCGAAGCGCTCCTGGCCGCGGATCGACGGCTGGTTGGTGTCGATCATGCACGTCCAGAAACCACCGTCGGGTACTTCCGGTAGCCGGAAGTTGACGATGTCGTGATGCGCGTTGACCACCAGCATCAACGTCGCGTCGGCGCCTTTGCGGCGAATGCCGGTTTCCTGGGCGCGGCCATCGAGCAGCATGCCCAGGCATCGATTGTGCGCGTCGTGCCAATGCTCGGTGGTCATTTGCGTACCGTCGGGCGCCAGCCAGGTCACGTCCTTGACGCCGATGTCCTCGTTGTAATTACCCACCAGAAAACGCCCACGGCGCAGGATCGGGTACGTCAGGCGCAACTTGATCAGGCGTTTGACGAACTTGAGCAGGGTCTTGCCGTCTTCGCTGAGATCCCAGTTGACCCAGCCGATCTCGCTGTCCTGGCAGTACGCATTGTTGTTGCCGTCCTGGGTGCGGGCGAACTCGTCGCCGGCCACCAGCATCGGCGTGCCCTGGGCCAGCAGCAGGGTGGCGAAGAAATTGCGCATCTGCCGATGACGCAGCGCGTTGATCTCGGGGTCGTCGGTAGGGCCTTCGACGCCGTGGTTCCAGGACAGGTTGTTGTTGCTGCCGTCCTGATTGTTTTCGTCGTTGGCTTCGTTGTGCTTGTCGTTGTACGACACCAGGTCATGGAGGGTGAAGCCGTCATGGGCGGTGACGAAGTTCACCGATGAGTAAGGTCGGCGGCCACGTTGATTGAACATCTCGCCCGAAGCGGTCAGGCGGCTGGCAAAGTCCGCCAGTTGCCCGTCGTCGCCTTTCCAGAAGGCGCGCACGGTGTCGCGGAATTTGTCGTTCCACTCGACCCAGCCCGGTGGGAAATTGCCGACCTGATAACCGCCGGGGCCACAGTCCCACGGCTCGGCGATCAGTTTGACCTGACGCAATACCGGATCCTGGCGGCAGGCCACCAGGAAACTGTGGCGCTCATCGAAACCGTCGTGATAGCGCCCCAGAATGGTCGCCAGGTCGAAGCGGAAACCGTCCACATGCATTTCCGAAGCCCAGTAGCGCAGGGAGTCGGTGACCATTTGCAGCACGCACGGGTGGCTCAGATCCAGGGTGTTGCCGGTGCCGGAATCGTTGATATAGAAGCGCTTGTCATCGGGCTTGAGGCGGTAGTAGGACGCATTGTCGATGCCGCGCATGGACAGGGTCGGGCCTTGTTCGTTGCCCTCGGCGGTGTGGTTGTAGACCACGTCGAGGATCACCTCCAGATTGGCTTCGTGCAGGTGCGCGACCATTTCCTTGAATTCGGCAATCTTGCCACTGGCCAGGTAACGCGGGTCGGGGGCGAAGAACGCAATGCTGTTGTAGCCCCAATAATTGGTCATGCCCTTGTGCAACAAATGCTGGTCGTTGACGAACGCGTGGATCGGCAGCAACTCCACGGACGACACGCCGAGCTTGCGGATGTGCTCCATCACGTCATCGACCATCAACCCGGCAAACGTACCGCGCACGTTTTCGGGAACCGAGGGATGACGCATGGTGAAGCCGCGCACATGGGTTTCGTAAATGATCGTCTTGTCCCACGGCACGCTGACGCGGTGGTCGTGGCCCCAGGTGTGCGCGGGGTCGATGACCTTGCATTTGGGCACGAAGGGCGCGCTGTCCCGTTCATCGAAACTGAGGTCGGCGTCGGGGTGGCCAATGGTGTAGCCGAACAGCGCTTCGGACCATTTCAGCTTGCCGACCAGTTGTTTGGCGTAGGGGTCGATCAGCAGTTTGTTGGGGTTGAAACGATGGCCGTTGGCCGGGTCGTACGGACCGTAGACGCGGTAGCCATAAATCAGCCCCGGATGAGCGTCGGGCAAGTAGCCGTGATAGATCTCGTCGGTGTATTCGGGCAGTTCGATGCGTTCGAGTTCCACCTCGCCGGTGTCGTCGAACAGACACAGTTCAACCCGGGTGGCGTGGGCGGAAAACAGGGCGAAGTTGACTCCCAGTCCGTCCCAGGTGGCACCCAGCGGGAAGGGCAGCCCTTCGCGGATTCGTGTCGCTTCGGCACGAAGGGCTGGTGCGGCGGCTTTCTTCGGACTGGTCATAGGTATTCCTGTAAACGGGGGCTACCTGTAGGAGCGAGCTTGCTCGCGAAAACGGTGTGTCAGGCAACATCAATATTGGATGTGATGGCCTCTTCGCGAGCAAGCTCGCTCCTACAGGTGTTTTTTCGGGCGAACGCGTCCACGGTGGTGGACAGGTGTGCCACCCGGTCAATCAGGGCAAACGCCGTGCGGGTCAAACCGCCGGCGGTTTTCGCACCGCCCGGGGCTTTTTCTCGATGGCCTTTTCTCCTGGCGGGATCACCTTTGAAGCCGCCGCCGGTTTGGCTTTGGTTTTCGGTGCGGTCTTGCCGTTGAGCGTCTTGTCGGGGCCAGGTTTTGCGTCGCCGGTTTTCTTCGGCGCTGCCTTGCTGGCGGCGGCCTTCGGAGACTTTTTCGGGGCCAGGGCTTCGGCTTCTGCCAGCTTGCACGCCATCTCCCAGTGGCGGGCTTCCTGACCTACGGGTTTTCCTTCGGACTCCCAGATCTGATAGGCGAATTCGCGGATGCGTTTTTCGTCGGTACTCATTGCAATGCTCCTTAACTGAACTCAAGTGTGGGTAGTTTGAATAATGAGATTGACCGGGAAATCCCCCAGCGCGGCGCTGACCAGCAGCTCCCTGTGTTTTGTGACTGTGATGCCGGAAAAAAGTCCCTTCAGATGTTCGTCAGGGAGGGTGAACGGCAACTTGACCCGGGTATCGCCCCACAGCGGCGCGTGGACCTGTGGTTCGGCACCGTTTTCCAGCAGTTCGGCACAACGGATCGGCACAATCACGATGACGCGTTTTCCCTCCCGTTCACGGACAAAACCCAGCACTCGATGGGCCTCGCTGCCCACCACTTCCAGGGCCTGGTAAGTGCCACGCCGAAACAGCTCGGCGTGCTCGGCACGCAGGCCCAGGGTGCGCGCAATCAAGGCCTGCTTGATGCGCCCGTCACGCCAGTTCGTCAGCAGGTCAAGTGGATCAACCGAAGGCTGCATTGCCTGCTGGCGACGGGTGTAATCCACCGGTCGACGGTTGTCCGGATCGACCAGGCTGAAGTCCCAGAAATCGTTGCCCTGATAAAGGTCCGGCACGCCGGGCACTGTCATGCGCAGCAAGGTTTGCGCCAAACCGTTGAGCGCCCCGGGGATGGCAATCGATCGCGCGGCCTTGGCAATGGCCGCACGCAACAGTTCACCTTCGGGGCTGAGCAGCAAGCGCTGGATGAAGTCCTCGGTCGCTTGCTCGTAAGCGTCATTGGGCGCGCTCCAGCCGCTTTGCAGTTTGGCTTCGCGCAAGGCCTTGCGTTGCCACTGCCAGAGGCGTTTTGCGTAGGCCTCGAGCGCCAGCGGATTATCGATATCGAGGTCCAGCGGCCAACTGCCAAGGATCGCTTGATACAGGATCAATTCATCGCCCGCCGACGGCGCTTGATCGTCATTGCGCAATGGCCGGGCGAGGGTGCGCCACAGGCCGATCTGCCCGGCGTACCAGTGGCTGCGTTCGCTCAACACCGCCAGCCGCGCGCGTGAATCTTCGCCACGCTTGTGATCGTGGGTGGCGCTGGCCAGCAGATTGTCCGGGAAGGTGTCGAGACGCTCGATGCAGGCCTGATGGAAGTCGGCAACCGGCGCACTCAACTGCTCGGTGTTGAACCCCACGTCATTGCGCGAGAGCAGGACTGCCGAACGATAGAACGCGGTGTCTTCCACTGCTTTCGCCGCGGCCGGCGAGGTCAGTTGCTGGAAGCGTACGCAGGCGTGCTTGAGGCGTTTGCGCTGGCGACCGGCCGGGCGTCGCCGCCAGGGTTCACCGCCGAGCCAGCCGGCCAGGCAGTCGAGCACCGGCCAGTCTGCCTCGCCCAGGGATTGACGGGCGCCGTCCATGGCCTGCTGGAAAAACACCTCGTCCCGGGCTGACCGGCCGAGGGGGCTGATGTAGGTGCGGTATACCGGGAAATGCACGATCAGCGCCTGCAACGCCCGGCGAATAGCGCCGAGGGTCAGGTCGCGGGTCATGAGATTGTCCCGGGCCACTTGCAGCAGGGCCTGGGCGACGCTTTCGAAATCCCCGGCCAGGGAACTGCTGAGGATTTGCTGGCGGGCCAGCTGTGCTTCCCGAGAGAAATCGGCGGGCCGCTCGCTGTGACGATGCCAGAGTTCGGCCAGTGTCTGCGCGCCCCGTGGATCATGTTGCAGCAGTGACAACTGGTTCATGAATTCGTAGCCGGTGGTGCCATCCACCGACCAGTCGCGAGGCAGGGTTTCGCCTTCGCCGAGGATCTTTTCGACATGGATGGGCAGGTGACGGCCCGGGGACAGACTGTCGACTCGACGACGCAGCTTTCGGCAGTAGCCCCGCGGGTCGGCAAGGCCGTCGATGTGGTCGATGCGCAATCCGTCGATCAGCCCTTCAGCCACCAGTTGGAAGATCTTCGCGTGGGTGGCTTCGAACACGGCTGGACGCTCGACGCGCAGTCCGCCGAGTTCATTGATATCAAAGAAGCGCCGCCAGTTGATGTCATCGGCCGCAGTGCGCCAGCTGGCAAGGCGATAGCTTTGGCGTTCCAGCAGGCTGTGCAGGCGCTGAAAGCCTTCGCCGGTCACTGAGTCGTAGTTCTTAAGGTGTTGCTCGATGGCTTGAGCAATGGCCGGATCGCTGACCAGATCGCGCAATTCTGCTTTCAGCGCGATGGCCAGGCTGTGGGCGTCGCTCTGGTAGCTCAGGGTGCTGAAGCGATCGGCCAGGGATTTGAGTTGTTCGACCTGTTGCGTATCGAGCGACGCATCGGTCTTGAGCAGTTCGCCGTAATCGCAGGGGCAAACGGGAAAGCGGTGTTCGTAGTGCTCGACATGGAAGGTGCCGTGCCAGGCATCGAATCGCAAGGGCAGGGTGCCGTCCTGCAGCGCGACGCCGTAATCGCTGCCCAGAAACGGCAGGAGCAACTGGCCTTCCATCAGCGGATCGGGGGAGTGCCACTGGATATCGAAAAACTCGCCGTAGGGGCTCAGGCGTCCCCACTCCAGCAAATCCAGCCACCAGGGATTATCACTGCCGCCGACCGCCATGTGGTTGGAGACGATGTCGAGGATCAACCCCATGTTCTGCTCGTGCAAGGCACTGACCAGGCTGCGCAGCGCCACCTCGCCGCCCAGTTCCGGGTTGACCCGGGTCGGGTCCACCACGTCATAGCCATGCATTGACCCGGCACGGGCGCGCAACAGCGGGGAGGCGTAGACATGGCTGATGCCGAGGCAGGCGAAATAGGGCACCAGTGGCACTGCATCTTCAAGCGTAAAGCCTTTATGAAATTGCAGGCGCAATGTGGCGCGCAGCGGTCGGGTCGGCACTTGAGTCATCGATCACGCTCGGCCGCCTGAAGTCGCGCACAGGCGAGCAGTTCCAGGCGCCGCGCAGCATCCGCCCCATCGAGCAAGACTTCGCTGTAGCCGGGCAAGCGCCGCGACCAGTTCGGGTGCGTGTCGATGGTGCCCGGCAAGTTGGCCTGTTGTTCGACGCCAAGGGCATCTTCCAGCGGCAGCAATACCAACGGCGCCCGGGTGTGGCCGAGAAAGCGCACGCTGGCATCGAGCACCTGGTCGGTTTCGTGGGACTCTTCGCGAAAGTTCTGCGGATCCTGGCTCAACGCCCGGCGCAGGCCCTCACGCTCGCGCTCGCGGTGCTGGCGCCATTCGATTTCACCGCTGGTATCGACCATGCCGAGTCGGGCGTTCCAGTCGATGTCCCGGCCATGCCACCAGCCGTTGAGGGTGGGCAGGTCATGGGTGCTGGTGGTCGCCAGGGCGTTGTCCGGCCAGTCGAGGATTGGCTTGAAGTGAGTGTTGTCCTGCTCGAACAGCAATACCCGCATGCCGAGCATCGAGCGGGCGATGAGTTTTTCCCGCAGGCCGTCCGGCACGGTGCCGAGGTCTTCGCCGAGGACAATGGCCTGGTGACGATGGGATTCGAGGGTCAACAAACGCAGCAGGTCGTCCACCGGGTAGTACAGGTACGCGCCGTCGGCCGGTGGCGAGCCGTTGGGGATCACCCACAAGCGCTGCAGCCCCATGACGTGATCGATACGCAAGCCACCGCAATGGGCGAAATTGGCCCGCAGCATTTCGATGAAGGCACGGAAACCATTGCGTACCAGGCCTTCAGGGGAGAACGCGGAAATTCCCCAGCCCTGGCCACTGCGGTTGAGAATGTCCGGTGGCGCACCGACGGTCAGGGCGGCGAGCAGTTCGTCCTGACGGCTCCAGGCCTGACTGCCGCCGCCATCGGCACCGACGGCCAGATCGGCGATCAGGCCGATACTCATGCCACTGGCGCGGGCGGCGGCTTGCGCACGCTCCAGGCAGCGAGCGATCAGCCACTGACAGAAAGCAAAGAAGCCGATGCGCCCGGCATTTTCTTCGGCAAATGCCGCCACTTCGGCGCTGCGCGGATTGCGCCAGGGTTCGGGCCACTGCCGCCAGTCGAGGTGTTCACCGCGGGCGGCGCGAGCCTCCTGGATGGCTTCGAAGCGACAGTGGTTTTCCAGCGCTTCGCCGGCAGCGTGACGAAAGCTGCTGAAATCTTCGTGCAACGGGTGTTCACCCTGGACGAAGCCTTCATACAGTGCCTGCAACAATCGATGCTTGGCTTCAGCAGCGGCCGGCCAGTCAATCAGAGGCCGTTCTTCCAGCGCTTTGAGTTCAATGGCCAGCCCGGTTGCATCGATGGCGGTACGCAGTGCGTGTTCGCCGAGAATGGTGCCGGGGGCGCAGTAAAGGCTGTTGAGAAACAAACGGCTGGACGGCGAATACGGACTGTAGCGGTGGGTATCACTGGAAAACATCGCATGCAACGGGCTGATCGCCAGTGCCTCGGCGCCACGTTCACCGGCGACCCGGGCGAGGTCCTCCAGCGCCTGGGTGTCGCCAAACCCGCCATCGCCGGGGCGGCGCAATCCATACAGTTGCACGCTCAGGCCCCAGGCACGGGGGATCGGGTTATCCACGGCATCGGCCACGCTGTAGCAACGGGCCGGGGCCACCGCCAGGGTGAAGGTTTGTCCGTCGATGCTGACCTGTTGATAGCCGACCGGTACCAACCCCGGCAGCACCGATTTTGCGTCCAGCTTCAGGTTGAGCCGCGAACCGTCTTCGAGGTGTATTTCGCAAGGGGTTTGAGGCTCGAAGTAACGCGCCAGGTCCAGGCCGCCCCCCTCATCGGCAGTCATCAATGGCGGCAAGCGGTGTGTTTGTTGTACCGCCTGCAACTCCAGCAGGCTGGCGTCGATTTCCTGGGCACTGCCAGCCGGGTGGCCCAGGCCGGTCAGCACGTTGCGCAACACTGAAGGCGCGACTTTTTGCGGGCGGCCGTTGGCATCGATCCAGTCGACCGCGAGGCCGGCACGGCTGGCCAGAATTTCCAGTTGCGCATCACTCATGGACGCTCTCCATACGGGGTAGCAAAGGGGCTGTGGCGACGAGGCTGACGAGCGCGCAATAGGGAGCAAGGGTGCCCTGGTCCAGCAGGCCGGCGCTCTCTGGCGGGTATTCGAACAACCACATGGCACCGGTGTGTGTGGTGTGGTCTACGGGTTTGTCGCTGAGGTTCAGGTCTATGCGCAGTTGGCTGCCATCGCCCAGGCGCCAGGATGCACTCACCGCGCCTTCGCCCAGCACGTCGGTGCCAAGTGCCTGGGCGCCCGGCAGGCGCGGGATGATGAGTCGATGGCGGATCTGCAGCAGTCGGCCATACAGGTCGAGCATCTCTGAATGGCCGGTCGATGGCAGGACCGGGCGGGATGCTGCAAACGTCTGCGGATCATTCGGGTCCGGAATGTGTTCGCGTTGACGCGGGTCGGCAAACGCGCTGAACGCGGCGAACTCGTTACGTCGGCCCTCGCGGACCTGCTTTGCCAATTCGCCATGATGGCTGGTGAAAAACAGGAAGGGTTGTTCGACGGCGAACTCGTCACCCATGAACAGCAGCGGAATCATCGGCGACAACAGCAGCAACACCGTGGCAGCCCGCAGTGCTTGCGGGTGGGCGAGTTGATGCAGGCGTTCGCCGAAGGCGCGGTTGCCGATCTGGTCATGGTTCTGCAAGAACAGGATGAATGCGCCGGGCGGTAAATGCCCGCTGGGTTCACCGCGCGCCACACCATGGCGGTTGAGATCGCCCTGGAACACGAAACCCTGGCTCAGGCAGCGCGCCAGTTGTTCGGTGGGGTTTTGCGCGTAATCGGCGTAGTAGGCGTCGGTTTCGCCGGTCAGCAATACATGCAGGGCGTTGTGGCCGTCGTCATTCCATTGTGCGTCGTAACCCTGTTCCAGCAGGCTGGCCTGGTTGTGTTCGTTCTCGACCATCAGCCAGACATGCCGCGCCGGTCCCGTTTGCTGGCGCACCCGTTGCGCCAGTTCCTGGAGGAAATCCGGGTCTTCGATGGCGTGCACCGCGTCCAGGCGCAAACCGTCGAAACGGTATTCCAGCAGCCACATCAAGGCGTTTTCGATGAAAAAGTCCCGTACTTCGCGACGGCGCAAGTCGATGGCTGCGCCCCACGGCGTGTGTTTGTCCTGGCGAAAAAAGCCCTTGGCATAACGATGCAGGTAATTGCCGTCCGGGCCGAAGTGGTTGTAGACCACGTCGAGGATCACCGCCAGGCCGTGGCCATGGGCGGTGTCGATCAAGTGCTTGAGCTGCTCGGGGGAGCCGTATGAAGCCTGAGGCGCGTAGGGCAGGACGCCGTCATAACCCCAATTGCGCTCACCGGGAAACTGCGCGATGGGCATCAGTTCGATCGCGGTGACGCCCAGTTCGACCAGGCGTGCCAGATGCTGCTCGACGGCACTGAAGCCGCCGAGCGCACCGACATGCAGTTCGTAGATCACCGCTTCGTTCCATGGTCGTCCCGGCCAGGTACTGTGTTGCCACGCATAGGCCTGCGGATCGACCACCACGCTGTGCCGGTCGATATCGCCGGCCTGAGCGCGGGAGGCGGGGTCGGGCACCTCCAGCTCGCCATCGATGCTGTAGCGGTACCGCGTACCCGCCGGGCAGCGGGTGTTGCTCACGAACCAGCCGTCGGCCTGGGGCAGCAACGGCAAGGACTGTCCATTTTCCAGTTCGACACTGACATAAAACGCATCTGGCGCCCACAACGCGAATCGCGTGTGCTCTGCGTCCAGCATGATTGCGCCGTGGGGCCAGGTCTCAAGGGTCCGTAACGGCATCTTGCAAGCCTCTTACTGTTTGTTCGATTTCCCCAACGCTTTCGCCACAAGCTGTTCGTAAAGCTCGGCGTAGGGTTCGACCGCCTTGCACCAGTTGAACGGCGCCGCCATGGCCCGGCAGCGCATGGCGTGCAGCAGGTCGGGGAAGGCAAACACCTTGAACGCGCGGCTCAGGGCTTCCTGGTAGCTCTGCACCGTGGATTCATCGAACAGGAACCCGGTCACGCCGTTTTCGATGGTGTCGGCCAGGCCACCGGTATTGCGGGCCACCGGCAACGAGCCGAAGCGCTGGGCGTACATCTGGCTCAGGCCGCAGGGCTCGTAACGCGAAGGCATCAGCAGGAAGTCGCTGCCGGCGAACATGCGCCGGGCATCGGTTTCGTTAAAACCAATGCGCACGCCGATCTGCCCGGGGAAACGCAGGGCCAGTTCGCGCATCGACTGTTCTTCCTCCGGCTCGCCACGGCCGATGATTGCGATCTGGCCGCCGGAATTGACGATGTATTCGGAGACCGCTTCGGTCAGGTCCAGGCCTTTCTGGTAGACCAGGCGCGAAACCACGGCGAACAGCGGCCCTTCGGAGTCTTGCAGGCCGAACAGCTCGCGGACATGGGCGGCGTTCACCGCCTTGCCATCCCAGTCGCCGATGTTGAACGGGCAGAACAGGTGGGGATCAGTTGCCGCATCCCAGCTTTCATCGATGCCGTTGGGAATCCCGCTGAGCAGGCCTTGCTGGGTCTTGGCGGCGAGAAAGCCGTCGAGACCGCAGCCGAAATCCGGGGTGGTGATTTCCTGGGCGTAGGTCGCGCTGACGGTGGTGATGTGGCTCGAATAGGCCATGCCGGCCTTGAGGAACGACATCTTGCCGTAGAACTCCATGCCTTCCTGTTGCAGCGCGTGATGGGGAATGCCCAGTTCGGGGCACGAACCCAGGCTGGTCACGCCTTGATACGCCAGGTTGTGAATGGTGAACAGCGTCGGCGTGCGTTGCCCACGCCAGTGCATGTAGGCCGGGGCGAGGCCGGCGGGCCAGTCGTGGGCGTGCACCAGGTCCGGGCACCAGTGGATTTGTGCGAGGTTGGCGGCAATATCGGCCGCCGCCAAGCCCAGGCGGGCGAAACGGATATGGTTGTCCGGCCAGTCGCGGCCGTTGTTGGCGCCGTAGGGCGAACCTTCGCGCTCGTAGAGTTCGGGGCAGATCAACACGTAAATGACCAGACCATCGGGCATGTCCATGCGCCCGATCTTGCACGGTGGCAACGCAGCATGACCGCCAAGCTCACCGATGATATGAATGGGGTTCTCGCTGTGCAGCACCTGCGGGTAACCCGGGATCAACACCCGCACATCGTGCAGGTGGGCCATGGCCCGTGGCAGCGCTGCGGAAACGTCGCCCAGGCCACCGGTTTTCACCAGGTCGGCAATTTCCGAGGTAACGAACAACACTTTTTTTCGGTTCGGATTCTGGTTGGCTGCCGGGGTCAGCGTCCTGGTGCCAGGAACGCTGACGGGTTGGGTGTTTGCGGCAGTTACGGCGCTCGACTCGCCGACCTGATGAGCACGCTCTCCCTGTATTTCCAAAGCCGTACCGATCATATGAATCTCCCGTGTTGTTGATCTAATTCTTAGGTCTGGCAAACGGTGTTTCATGGCCAATTCCGCTGGCCGGGCGCAATCGCGCTACGCATCAGTGAGCAAGCGCTGCCCAATGCGTCGAAGCAAAAGGGGTGAATGAGCCGTTGCAAGGATTGCACCAGTCGCAACGCACCTTCTTGTCAGAGGACCGATCGGGATTGGGAAAAGTTTCGACTATTTTTCCACTTTGTGACCGATCGGTCTCATCTCGAGAAAATGAGTCTAGGCCAGAACTTAGAGCGGTAAAGGGCAGATGGCAAAATTGTTCGACAATCGGTTTGTAGCGGTACGGACGTGCCTGATCGAGGTGCAAACGCCCCGACGAAGTGCATGTTTTTTTGCGGTTTGGCCTCAAAAAGTCACTAGGCAGTCACATAAATGTGCGAGGTGATCGAGCGGCTGCGCACCGTTTCGGTGCGTGCGGTGAGTCCCGCATTTGGCTGAACTACTGCCTTACTGCCCGCCTTGATGCCTTGTTATAGTTCGGGCCTCATTTTTGCCCGCAAAAGGATCACTGGCATGTCTCGGTACACCGCGTTCAACGTCGAACTGGTCGATAAAGTCGCCCATGTGCAGATCAACCGCCCGGAGAAGATCAACTCGATGAACGCTGCGTTCTGGAGCGAGATCGTCGAGATCTTCCAGTGGATCGACGACACCGATGAAGTCCGCGTGGTGGTCCTCAGCGGGGCAGGCAAGCATTTCTCCTCGGGTATCGACCTGATGATGCTGGCCGGCGTGGCCAATGAACTGGGCAAGGACGTCGGGCGCAATGCGCGCCTGTTGCGACGCAAGATTCTCACCCTGCAAGCGTCGTTCAACGCGGTCGATAACTGCCGCAAACCGGTGCTTGCGGCCATACAGGGTTACTGCCTGGGTGGCGCCATCGACCTGATTGCCGCGTGCGACATGCGTTATGCCGCCGAGGACGCACAATTTTCAATCAAGGAAATCGACATCGGCATGGCTGCCGACGTCGGCACATTGCAACGCTTGCCGCGGATCATCGGTGACGGCATGCTGCGTGAACTGGCTTACACTGGTCGCACGTTTGGCGCCGACGAAGCGCGGGGCATGGGCCTGGTCAATCGTGTCTACAGCGACAACGCCAGCCTGCTCGACGGCGTCATGGGCATTGCCCGTGAAATCGCCGGCAAGTCGCCGATCGCCGTCACCGGCACCAAAGAGATGATCAGCTACATGCGTGACCATCGCATCGATGACGGCCTCGAATACATCGCCACCTGGAACGCTGCCATGCTGCAATCCACCGATCTGCGCGTGGCCATGGCCGCCCATATGAGCAAACAGAAACCCGAATTTCTGGATTGATTAACCATGATTCCTCGCTGGACCACGGCAGTACTGGACACCGATCAACCTGGCGGCTGGGCCGTTGCGCGCAGCCCCGAGGGCTTTCTGTTCGATGACAATGGCGCACTGTTTGCGCGCGAATGGTTAAAGCGTCAGGACCTGTCGATTCTCGCCGAACATGGCATCGGTCATCTCGATGGCGAGCCGGTCTACCTGTTGGAGCTGCGCAGTCATAGCGAGGTGCCGGGCTGCAACTGGAAAGGCCTGCGGGCGTTCATGCTCGAAGGCGATCAAACGCTCTACAAGGTGCTCGGTTACGCCGCCCAGATCGGCACCTGGGCCCGCGAGCACCGCTTTTGCGGCAATTGCGGGCAGGCGACCCATCAGGTGGTGCGTGAACGGGCGATGTACTGCGAGCCGTGCGACTTGCGCTATTACCCGCGCATCTCACCGAGCATGATCGTGCTGGTGACCCGTGGCGACGAGATTCTGCTGGGCCGTTCGCCGCGTTTCGTGCCGGGTGTCTACAGCACTCTGGCCGGGTTTGCCGAGCCGGGCGAATCGGCCGAGGACTGCCTGATTCGCGAGGTTCGCGAAGAGGTGAGCATCGAGGTGAAGAACATCCAGTACATGGGCAGCCAGTGCTGGCCATTCCCGCACTCGATGATGCTTGGCTTTCATGCTGAATACGCCAGTGGCGAGATCGTCTGTCAGGAAGACGAGATCGAGGATGCCCAGTGGTTCAACGTGCACGAGCTGCCGCCGTTGCCAGCGTCACGCTCGATTGCCCGTTACCTGATCGACGTCTATGTGGCGCGGCGTTTAGGCCACGCTGAACCAGTGCTGCCAGGCTAGGCGCACGGTCAGGCCCAGCACCACGGTGATGAACACCGGGCGAATGAATTTCGCGCCGCCGCTGATGGCGGTGCGGGCGCCGAAGAAGGCGCCGACCATCAACGACGAGCCCATGCACAGGCCGATGATCCAGTCCACCTGACCGGAAAAGATGAAGATCGACAGCGCCGCGGCGTTGCTGACGAAGTTCATGCTGCGCGCCACTCCGCTGGCCTTCACCAGGTCGATGGGGTACAGCAGCAGGCTGCTCACGGTCCAGAACGCGCCCGTACCGGGACCGGCCACGCCGTCATAGAAGCCGAGGCTGAAGCCTTGGGTCGACTGCCACGTTTTCTTGATCGGTGCGTCGCTGTCCGTTGGCGCTTTCGGCGTGCCGCCAAACAATAGATAGACCCCGCAAGCGAAGACGATCACCGGCAGCATCTTGTTCAGCCATTCCGCCGGCAGGTAATGCGCGACCACGGCACCGGTCAGCGCGCCGACCAGGGTTCCGACGATGGCGTGCACCCATTGCGCGGGGTGGAACAGCTTGCGGCGGTAGAAAGTGAAACTGGCAATCGCCGAGCCGAAGGTCGAACTGAGCTTGTTGGTGCCCAGCACCAGATGCGGCGGCAGGCCGGCGGTCAGCAGGGCCGGGGTGGTCAACAGACCACCGCCACCGGCAATGGCGTCGATGAAACCGGCAACAAAAGCGACAAGGGCCAGGATGGCCAGGGTGGAGAGGTCAACGCTGAGTTCGAAAGGCATGGGATCGGCTTATTCGGCGGGTGCAGAAAGAGGCTGCAGGGAAGGGGCGACATCTTACCCACCCGAACAACACAACACCATTGTAGGAGCTGGCTTGCCAGCGAAAGCGGTGTGTCAGCCAACATTGGTGTTGGATCCGACGACGCCTTCGCTGGCAAGCCAGCTCCTGCGAAAATGACGTGTTTACAGACCAAGATCCGACAAGCTCGGGTGATCGTCAGGACGGCGCCCCAGCGGCCAGTGGAACTTGCGCTCGCTTTCCTTGATCGGCATGTCGTTGATGCAGGCGAAGCGGCGGGCCATCAGGCCGTCCTCGTTGAACTCCCAGTTTTCGTTGCCGTAGGAGCGGAACCAGTTACCCGAGTCGTCGTGCCATTCATAGGCATAACGCACGGCGATGCGGTTGTCGGTAAAGGCCCAGAGTTCCTTGATCAGTCGATAATCCAGCTCCTTGGCCCATTTACGGGTCAGGAAGCCTTTGGCTTCTTCGCGGTTGTAGGCGAACTCGGCGCGATTGCGCCATTGGGTGTCCAGGGTGTAGGCCAGGGACACGCGCTCGGGGTCGCGGGAGTTCCAGCCGTCTTCAGCCAGGCGAATCTTTTCAATGGCCGATTCACGGGTGAAAGGGGGTAATGGCGGACGAACTTCGGCATTAGACATTTCAAGTCTCCGTATCAAGTTAAAGTTCAAACACAAGGTCGAGCTTGATTAAGTTGCTACAGGTCCAATAACTTTCGCGCCATGCATTGCGCATTATCGGCAGCACTGTGATCACCCATTACAAGCGCCACAGTAATGGCACCATCGATCAGGATCAGCAGCTGTCTGGCCAGCATCTGCGGATCCTCGGCACCCTGTTCGGTACACAGCTCGCACACGTAGTCGAGCAGCTTCTGTTTATGTTCTTTGGCGACCAGGCGCACCGGGTCTTGCGGGTCGCCGGTTTCGCCACTGGTGTTGATGAAGGCGCAACCGCGGAAGCCCTCGCAGGCGAACCACGACTTGAGTACGGTAAACAGGTTGAGCAGTCGCTCGGCCGGGGTTTCGGCCTGGCCGACCTCCTCACGGTACCAGTGCATCCAGCGCTGGTCGCGGCGTTGCAGGGCGGCCACCACCAGTTCGTCCTTGTTGGCGAAGTAGCGGTAAATGCTTTTTCTGGAGACGCCGGCGGTTTTCACCAGAAGATCCATGCCGGTGGCGGCTATGCCACTTTTGTAGATCAACTTTTCGGTGACATCCAGAATGATGTCGCGTGTGTCATTGCTAGTGATTTCGTTCATGTGGCTAACAGTAGAACGATCGTTCTCCTTGGTCAATGGGTATTTTTGCAGGGCCTGATAAATGGCCTTCGCTGGCAAGCCAGCTCCTACAGGGGGAATGCGGTCAATCTGTAGGAGCTGGCTTGCCAGCGATGGCATCAGAACAGACACCAACAAGACCCAAACCCATCGATGGTGTAAGCTCTCGGGTTCTTCGGATTCGACCCTTTGCGAGCCCTATGCCGTCGCTTTTCAAACGCTCCCTGCTGCCCAAACTACGCAGTTTTCCGCTGACAGCCGATGCCCTCAGCATCCTCAGCGGCGCTGCCGAATTCCGTCGTTGCCTGCTGGAGAAAATCGCCAGCGCGACCCGGCGCATTTACATCGTTGCGTTGTATCTGCAACAGGATGAAGCCGGTCAGGAAATCCTCGACGCCTTGCACGCGGCCAAACTGGCGCGTCCGGAACTGGACGTGGTGGTCGTCGTCGACTGGCTGCGCGCCCAGCGCGGCCTGATCGGTGCCGGCAAGCAACCGGGCAACTCCGCCTGGTATCAGGAAATGACCCGCACCCACGAAAGTGTTGTGCCGGTCTACGGCGTCCCGGTACAAACCCGCGAACTGTTCGGTGTGTTGCACCTTAAAGGCTTCGTGATCGATGACTGCGTGATCTACAGCGGTGCGAGCCTGAACAACGTCTATCTGCACAAGTTCGACAAGTACCGCTACGACCGCTATCACCTGCTGCACAATCGCGAACTGGCCGATTCGATGCAGCACCTGGTGCAGCACGGCCTGGTGGCCTCGAAAGCGGTGCACCGCCTCGACCTGCCGAACCTGCCGACCACCCGCAGCCTGCGCCATGACATCGGCGACCTGCGCAGCCGTCTCAAGCACGCGGCGTACGACACCACGCGGGGCACCATCGACAGGGCGGGTCTGTCAGTCAGTCCGCTGCTCGGCGTCGGCAAGAACAATCCACTGAACCGGGTGATCTGCGAACTGATTGCCAGCGCCCGGCAGCAACTGACCATTTGCACACCGTACTTCAACCTGCCGCTGGCGATCATCCGCGAGATCAACCGCGCGCTGGCCCGTGGGGTGAAGATCGATATCGTGGTCGGCGACAAGACGGCCAACGACTTCTACATTCCGCCGAGCGAGCCGTTCCGGGTCATTTCGGCGCTGCCGTACCTGTACGAAATCAGCTTGCGCCGGTTTGCCAAGCGCCATCAGCGCAACATCGACAGCGGCCAGTTGAACCTGCACCTGTGGCGTGATGGCGACAACACCTATCACCTCAAGGGCATGTGGATCGATCAGCGTTATACCTTGCTGACCGGCAACAACCTCAACCCGCGAGCGTTTCGACTCGACCTGGAAAACGCCTTGTTGATCGATGATCCCCATGGCGAACTGCTGGAGCCGCGTCGCAATGAGCTGACAGAGATCTTCCAGCACACCCGTCGCATCGAGCATTTCCAGAACCTGGAAACCCTCGCCGAATACCCGACGGGCGTCGCCAAATTCCTCAAGCGCGTGAGTCGTGTGCGGATCGAGCGCTTGCTTTACCGCATTCTCTAAAAAAGATCGCAGCCTGCGGCGACTGACGCCTTCGCGAGCAGGCTCGCTCCCACAAGGTTTCGTGGCCCACAGGATCTGCGTCGAGCGCGCGGTTTCAGCTAATATGCCCCCCACTCGAAGAAGAACAGGGCTTGCCGCGATCCATGTCGGAAAAAGACACCATCTCCATCCAACTGGTGCGTGAAGCACTGTTGCAAAGCTGCGCGCCAGGCATCGCCACGGACGAGGTGCTGGTCAAGGTTGGCATCGACCCACAGCTGTTGGGTAACGCCGATGCCCGTGTTCCGGCCACTGCTTATGCGCGACTGTGGCGGTTGCTGGCACGGCGCGGGGATGATGAGTTTTTTGGCATGGACCCACGCAAACTGAAATCCGGCAGTTTTGCGTTTCTGTGTCGCAGCGCCATGCTCCAGCCCAACGTGGCGGCGGGGCTGGCCAGCGGCCTGGTGTTTCTGTCGTTGATCCTCGAGCACCTGCCGGCGCAGTTGGTGCGTCAGCAAAGCCTGGCGGAAATCGTCCTGCTGGAGGACGACAAAGACCCGCGCCGGGCCTTTACCTATTTCACCTACTGGATGATCGTGCACGGCGTTGCCTGCTGGCTGGCAGGGCGGCGGATTCCGATTCTGGCCATCGAGCTGCGTTGTTCGAAACCGGATTTCTGCGATGACTATCAGGTGATGTTTTCCGAGAACCTGCGTTTCGACCGTCCGCGTACGCGGATGATTTTCTCCGCCGATTGCCTGGATTTGCCGATCAAGCGCAGCCCCGAGGAGCTCAAGCGATTCCTGGCTCATGCGCCAGCGAACATTCTGGTGAAGTACCGCGATCCGCAGAGCCTGGCCAGTCGTATCAAACATGATCTACGCCACCTGCCAGCCGAACACTGGCCGGAAACCGAAGCCCTGGCGCAACGCCTGTGCATGTCGGCTTCAACCTTGCGCCGCCGACTGGCCGAAGAAGGGCAGACCTATCAAGGTCTCAAGGATGGTGTGCGCAAGGAACTGGCGATTGTCTGGCTGGCCGAGCCCGCGATCAGCTTCAGTGAAATCGCCACGCGGCTCGGGTTCGCTGACGTCAGCTCGTTCTACAAGGCGTTTCGCAAGTGGTCGGGGTCAAATCCGGGGCATTACCGCAGCCTGATTCTCAATGACGTCGAGTGAGCCCGGCGACGCAATGACCATTCTACGCGGGTGATTTTCCGGATTTACGTCGGGGAAGTCCCGCTGGCAAATTGAATGGCATCGGTGCGGATCAAGCGCAGGTTTTCAACGGCTGCCAGTGATCGAACCTGGCAGATTGATCGTGCCACTGTCCACGAAGCGCGTCGTGTTGAACACTCCGCCCGAGAGCTTGCCGTGCAGGATATAAGGCATGTTGTCGAGTGTTTTCATCTGGCTGATGCCATAGGTCTGGCGGACCACCGAAAACGCCGAAACGCTGACTGGCACGCTGACGACGGTGTCGGAAAAACGCCCGATCTCGCCCCTCTCATCGGTGACGCCAGAGGCGAATGGCTGGCCGTTGATGTCCAGGTCGAGGGCGACGCCGCTATAAGTAAGGGTGATGTCATTGGGGTTCTGCACGCGGATTTTCACGGCAAAGCGCACTTCCATGCTCTCGCCTTGCAGGGGCTCGATACCCACGACGTTGACTTTCACCGGGTCTCTATAGGGCAGCGAGGAGCAGGCACTCAGGCAGAGCAGGAGGGAAATCAGGACCGCGTGGACGCTGCGCATGGACGTGCTCTCATCTGAAAAGGGCTGAGCCGCCAGCGGCTCAGCCCTCGAGCCCGTCTAGCGGTTTGACTGTGCAACCGCCGCAGCCTTGGCCGTTTCATCCCTGGCGGTCACATCGGGGTTCTGCATCACCTGAAGCACGGAGGCCTCTGGATCGAATTCGTCCTCCTCCAGCTCGATGAACTCCTCGGGCAGGAAGATATTAAGAACGATAGCGCACAGCGCGCCGACGGTGATGGGCGATTCGAAAATGTTGTGCAGGGCCTTGGGCAGTTCACGCAAGACTTCCGGCACGGCGGCCACACCCAGGCCCATGCCGAGTGAAATCGCCACGATCAGCATGTTGCGTCGGTGCAGGCCGGCCTCGGCGAGGATCTTGATCCCGGCCACGGCGACGGTGCCGAACATCACCAGCTCCGCACCACCCAGCACCGGCTTCGGCATCAACTGCAACACGGCCCCGATCATCGGGAACAGACCGAGCACCACCAGCAGGCCGGCAATGAAAAACGCCACGTAGCGACTGGCAACGCCAGTGAGCTGGATCACCCCGTTGTTCTGGGCGAAGGTCACCATCGGCATGCTGTTGAACACCGCTGCCATGGCCGAATTGAGGCCGTCGGCGAGCAGGCCGGACTTGATTCGGCGAATGTACACCGGGCCTTTGACCGGTTGCCGGGAGATCATCGAGTTGGCCGTGAGGTCTCCGGCGGCCTCCAGCGGCGAAACGAGGAAAATCACCGCCACCGGAATGAACGCCACCCAATCGAAGGCGAACCCGTACTTGAACGGTACCGGTACACTCACCAGCGAGACTTCGGGCAGGCTGTTGAAATCCACTTGCCCCATGAGCCATGCCACCACGTAGCCCAGGGTCAGGCCGATGACGATCGCGCCCAGGCGCAGAAACGGCACGTCCACCCGGTTCAACACCACGATGGTTCCCAGCACCAGCGCCGCCAGGGCCAGGTGACTGGCAGCACCCAGGTCTGTGGCGCCGAAGCCTCCGGCGATGTCGGTCATGGCCACCTTGATCAGCGACAAGCCCATCAGCGTGATGATCGTCCCAGTCACCACCGGGGTGATCAGCATGCGCAGTTTGCCGATGAACTGGCTCAGCACCACTTCAATGAACGCGGCAAAAAAACACACACCGAAGATGGTCGAGAGAATCTCATCGGTGCCGCCGCCCCGGGCCTTGACCATGAAGCCGGCACTGAGAATCACACTGATGAACGAGAAGCTGGTGCCTTGCAGGCACAACAGGCCGGAGCCTACCGGGCCGAAGCGCCGTGCCTGCACGAAGGTGCCCAGGCCGGAGACGAACAGCGCCATGCTGATCAGATAAGGAATTTCGCTTTGTAGCCCCAGGGCGCTGCCCATGATCAGCGTCGGGGTGATGATGCCGACGAAACTCGCCAGCACATGTTGCAGGGCGGCGAAGACGGTGGCGGTCAGGTGCGGGCGGTCGTCGAGGCCGTAAATCAGGTCGCTGTGGCGTGGAGCAGGGGCTTTTTCGGAGGCGGTCATGGTGGTTTGCGTGCCAGAAGGCGGGCCGGGTCAGAAAATGGAGGCGCAGGATGCCAGAACCGCCCGGCCACGGCAAAAGAACCTCAAAAACAGTGGTTTACAGTCGTGGAGCGAGCACCTCGCCAACGCTGCGGCGTTTGGCGTGCAGTTGGCTGGCCTGGATCAACTGTTCGAGGTCTTCGGGTGTGACGTCATAGAACGCTTCCATATCGGCCAGCGCCAGTTTCAGGTCTTCGGCGGTGATGGCTTGACGGTCGAGCGGCGGCTGACCGGCCGGGATCATGACCACCGGTTCGCTGGCACTTTTGGGGTAACGAATGCGGGTCAGGTTGTTGTAGGCCAGGGCGCAGCTCAGCATCGTCGCCGCGCTTAGCATTACCGGTTCAATGGCTTTCCAGCCCATGGCAATGGTGGCCGGATCGGCCAGTACCAGGGTCAGTGCCAATGCTCCTGCCGGTGGATGCAGGCACCGCAGCCAGCACATCAGGATCAACGCCATGCCCGCGGCCAGGCAAGCGCTACCGAGGGTTCGGCCCAGCACATGGGCCACCAGCAACGCAATTACTGCGGCACTCAGGTAGCCGCCCAGAATCGACCAGGGTTGGGCGAGCGCGCCCGAAGACACGGCAAACAGCAACACCGCCGACGCCCCCAGCGGGCCGATCAGGTGCTGGGCCACCTCAATGCCGAACACCTGGGCACAGAACCACACGCTGAGCAGCGTTCCCAAGGCCATGCCAATGGCGGCGCGGCTCCATTCAGTGGGGCGGGTGTTGATGGCGGCGGGCAACCAGCGAGCAAGCATTCCGAGAAAAACTCCGGCAGAAAAAAGCGAGGCAAAAAAAGGTTCTTCACGCAATCCAGGGGAACACCGATACCTGTAGGAGCCGGCTTGCTGGCGATGGCGGCCTCATGGCTGGCGTATTTTGTTGGTGGTGTACATATCC